>NZ_JBBNLO010000016.1:0-59515 GCF_040092405.1 Collinsella sp. CLA-ER-H2 | reverse complement strand
CTCCTAACGCCGGCGTGTTGGCACCACCAGCGTAGTGGCGGCGGGGAGGCACGGTGGCCATTATTCGGTGACCGGGATTGGTCAAAATAGTTTGACTATTAGCGGCTAAAATCGCCCGGCGCTAACATCGTTGAGGCGCTTGCGCACATAGCCGCCGACGCTTCATAAGCATATGGCCCGGTTCCAAGGTTGGTTGGAACCGGGCCATATTGCTATTGATGAGGCTTGCTGAGGGGCTTACTTTTCGTGAATCTGCTTACCGCAAAGATGCTCAATCGTAATCTCGTAGAGTTGGACGCCCTTGATGTCTTTGGCGATTTCCTCCTCGACTTCTTCGGCGGAAGGGTAGTACTTAAGCGCGAGCTGGCGGACTTTGTCCTCGATAAACGCGGGCGCTTCATCTACCAGGCGACAACGACCAAAGACAACGGTACTCATAACGTAGGGAGCCCAGTCGCCGTCCTTGTACCACTCGTTGCCGTAAACGGTAAAGCAGATCTTGTCATCGCGCTTGAGTGCGTCGACCTTGTGGCCGGCCTTGGCGCCATGGAAATAAATCTTGTCGTGCTCGGCGTCGAAGAAGTAGTTGACGGGAATGGCATAGGGGTAGCCATCGTCGCCGTTGACGGCAAAGACGCCGCGCTTACAGGCGGCGAGCAACTCGCGTGCTTCCTCGTCGGTGATGGCGCGTTTCTTTCGACGTAAGGGCCTAAACATCGTTGGCTTCCTTTCTACTGCGCATGGTGGTTGAGCACAAACTATAGCGAAACAGCCCCGTTTTTCTTGATACAGGCGAGTATGTTTTTGAGCTTGTTAAAGTCGAGCGGTTTGGGCAGATGGGCGTTCATGCCGGCGTCGTGCGCCGCCTTGGCGTCTTCGGCAAAGGCGTTGGCGGTGAGCGCGATGATGGGGATGTCGGCCGCATCGGCCTTTTCGCTCAGGCGGATCGCGCGGGTTGCCTCGTAGCCGTCCATGCCCGGCATCATGATGTCCATTAGAATCGCATCGAAGCTACCCGCGGGACGGCCAACGTATAGGTCGACCGCTTCGTTGCCGTCGGCGGCGCGAGTTACGACGATGCCCTCGCTTTCGAGCAGAGCCTGGGCAATCTCGGCATTGAGCTCGTTATCTTCTGCCAAAAGAACGTTCATGTCGGCAAGCGAGCAACTGTATGCCTGCTCGTCCGTACGTTCTTTTGCCTGAGGGTTCTTGTCGATCTCGAGCGGAATCTGGACGTTAAACGTACTTCCCACGCCAACTTCACTCGAAATCTCAATCGTGCCGCCCATCATGTCGATGAGCGATTTGACGATTGGCATGCCCATGCCGGTTCCCTGGAATTTGCTGCGTGCATCGTCACCTTCCTGGGCAAACGGTTCATAGATATGCTTTAAAAACTCGGGAGCCATGCCAATGCCGGTATCCGAAACGCTAAAGCAAAAGAGCGCGCGCCCGTTATCGAGTGGCTTGGTCTGTGAGCTAAAGGTGACGGAGCCGCCGTGCCTGTTGTACTTAATGCTGTTGTCTAGCAGGTTGATTATGATACGTCGGATATGGGTGGGACTGCCGATCATGTATGGCCCCGTGGCGTACGGCAGGCTATTGTCCTGCATTGTGATGCCGCTACCGGACGCGCGGAGCTTGCACAGCACCAGCGCATCGTCACAGAGCTCTTTGAGGTTAAAAGGCGCATGTTCCAGTGTTAGCTTGTGGTCTTCGATTTTGCCCATCTCGAGGATATCGTTGATTAGCGAGAGCAGGTGATTGGCGGCAACACGCGCCTTGGCACGGCTCTCGCGGGCGACCTGGATATCGCCTTCCTTCAATTCCTCGATCTCGATAAGGCCCAGGATGCCGTTGAGCGGCGTGCGGATGTCGTGGCTCATGCGCGTGAGGAAAGCGGTTTTGGCGGCGTTGGCGGCATCGGCTTTCTGCCGTTCCTCCTGTGCGCGGTAAAGCGACCAGACAAGGATGGCGATGCCGGTGAGCAAAATGCAGATGACAACTGCCGCAATGACGATGCGGTTGCGGTAGAGAAGTCGGAACGCATCCGATTCTTGCGCCGAGTACGATGTGGGGAAATAGCTGTTTGCAGAGAGCGATTCACCTGCATTGACGATGCCCTTATTGATGATTCCCAGCAGCTCGGGCTTGCCGCGCGAAATTAAACACGATAGTTGCGCCGTGTTGGTGAGTTCCTGTGTTTCGAAATCCTCGATGTCGTAGATGTCGCGGAGAGTTTCCAGGCGCGTGCTGGGGACAATGATGCAACGTGCCTTCCCCTCATTGAGGGCTTTGAGCACCTCGCCGTCATTCGAATACTCGGTTACCGTTGCGTTCGGAAAGAGACTTTCGAGCTCAAAACGGTTAACGATTGTGCTCTTTGTACAAGCGATGTTCTTAAGGTCTCTGTTCAGGCTTTTGCCACTGTGAATGGCGGTCAGCGAAACCGTTCCCATCGAGTTTGACTGGATGACCCCTGTCTGCTCGGCGAGCCAGTAGTCGCGAAACAACGGCAGGGCGACATCGATGGTTCCGTTGGAAAGGGCTTTGATCATTTGCTTGTTGTTCGAGAGTGCGATTGTTTTGACCGTAATGCCAAACTTGTCGTGCAACGTCGTTGCAAGCGAGGCGAGCGACCCTTCCATCTCGCCGTCGTCATTTTGCGTACAGTAGGGAAGTTGGTTTTTAAGATAGCCGAGCGTGATGGTATCGCCGTTTTCTTTGAGCCAGGTGGTCTCGGTGCCGGTGAGCGATGACGAGCCACTGTTTTGGGTCGAGTAACTCGATTTGACTTCCTCGTTATAGCGCGGGTTATCGCGAGCGATGGTCGTCATGGCGGCGTTGATGTCGTTCATCAGATCAGGGCGGCTTTTGGGAACGGCAAAATAGTAGTCGCTCGAGCCTACGTAGAACATGGGTGACGCATCGGGCGACGAAATGGTGTCGTTCATGATGACGGCGTCGACCTCGCCGTCTGCAAGCGCCTCAAAGAGGGCACTGCCGGTGTCGATTTCTTTATAGGTGCAGGTGATGCCTTCGTCGGCGAGCCACTGCTGGCCGACGATAGTTTGCATAACGCCAGGGCTGCAGCCGATGGTGAGGCCTTGGAGCGCTCGGGGGTCACCCTTGGCCAGGTCGTCGCGGTCGGGCCTGGCGTAGATGTAGTAGCGCTCGGTGCCCTCGGGGTTCGAGGAAAAGAGCAGCTTCTGCTCGCGTTCTGCCGAATACGAGATGTTGGGCATGAGGTCGATTTCGCCTGCCTCGAGCATGTCCATAAGCTCGGAGAAGGTGCCGCTGACGTATTCGTATTGCCAGCCCTTTGTGTAATACGAGAGGGTCTGGAGGTACTCGTAGCCCCATCCCGAGAGGCGCTCGCCCGGCGTGCCCTCCTGGAAGCCTTTGTTGTTGACGAGCCAACCAACGCGGACCGTCTTGACCTGCTGGTCGGAGTCGGTGGCAAAGGCGGGGGCGGGCATGATGGTGCTCAGTATGGCGAGTGCGGCAAGCGCGACGGCCAGGGTGCGGCGTAGGGCTAAGCGAAGGACGGCGGAAGGTTTCACATGAAATCCTATCGAGTTGAGATAGTTTCGCATAAGGATACCAGCTCAGCATGCTTAGTCGGCAGCTGAGCCGCTAAACGGTTCCGCCCGGCAGTTGGGGAACAGTCCCTTTCTGCCGGCACAAAAGGAACGTCCCTAGCTGTCGGTTGTGGGACAATACCGAGCAAACGTGATTGGGCGTCTGGGAAAAGGGGTCGCGATGAACAAGTTGAGGACGCTTGCCGATGTTTTGCGCCAGGCTGGCTTTGCGCGCATCACGGGCCTGTTCCTTATCTTCTATCTGCTGTGCTCGACGGCTGTCTGGCTGTCCGAGCCCACGACCCTTACGTTTGGCGATGGTCTCTGGTTTAGCTTTGAGACGGTCTCGACCATCGGCTTTGGCGATATCCCGGCCGAAACGCCGGTCGCCCGCGCTATTACCGTCGTCCTGAGCGTCATCAGCATCTTCTACATTGCCATGCTCACGGGCGTGGCGGTGAACTACTGCAATACGCTCATCAAGATGCGCCAAAAGGACACCATGGCGCGCTTTATGGACGATCTTGAGCATTTGGAAGAGCTCGATCGTGACGAGCTTGCCGACCTATCGCGCCGTGTGCGCGAATATCGCCGACGCCAACGCTAGAACGGGCGCTGCGCGTCACGATGAGGGGGACTGAATATGAATATCACGGTATACCTGGGCGCCAGCGTTGGTAGCGACCCGGCGTTTCTGCCTGCGGTGCAAGAGCTGGGCAACTGGATTGGCTCCAACGGGCACGCGCTGGTATACGGCGGCTCCAAGTCGGGCCTGATGGGCGCGCTTGCCGATAGCGTGCTCGATGCTGGCGGACACGTGACGGGTGTTGAACCGAGCTTTTTTATCGAGGCCGAGTTTCAACACGACGGTATCGATGACCTCATCGTGACGAGTGACATGGCCGAGCGTAAGGCCAAGATGATCGAGCTCGGCGACGCGTTCATTGCCTTTCCCGGTGGGACGGGTACGCTCGAGGAGATTGCCGAGGTCATGTCCGCCGTGTCGTTGGGACATCTCGATGCGCCGTGCATCCTGTACAACCTGGATGGGTACTACAACGACCTCAAAGCCCTGCTCAGGCACATGATCGATAAGGGCCTGTCGAGCCCGCAGCGCCAGCAGGGCATCTACTTTGCCGACGATTTGCGCGAGATTGCCTCGATTATCAACGGATAAGTCTTGAGCCTGCCCCACTATGACGCCCAATGGTGCCGTTTGCAGCGCAGACGGTTGGCTCGTTCGGGCAACGCTCGCTCTACAATAAAACGTATCTATGCCGACTTTGACCACGGGAGGCCCCGATGGATAACCTTGCAAAACCGAAAAACCGTGCGCTGTTTTTAGTTAGCGTTGCCGTGACCGGTGCGTTCGCAGGCGCCGCGGTCTGGCTGTTCTTTTTCGCGATGGAGCACGGCATTGATTATTTGTGGACCGAGGTCCCGCATATGCTGGGCGTCGCCTCGCCCGAGCTTGCCAGCGGCCCGTTTGGCTTTCTGCCGTACCCGTTTTTCGTCTGCTTACTGGGCGGCCTGCTGATCGGTCTGTACGAAAAGATTACGGGCACCAAGACCGACGACCTTAACCAGGTGATGGCCAAGGTCAAACAAGACGGACGCTACCCGTATGACAATCTGGGCAAGCTTTCGCTCGCGGCATTGCTGCCGCTGCTGTTTGGCGGAAGTATTGGACCGGAGGCCGGCCTGACCGGCGTTATCGCGGGTCTGTGCAGCTGGGTCGGCGACCGCATGCGTCGCTTTGGCGCCGAGTTTAGGGAGCTCACGCTGCTGGGCACCCAGGCTGCCCTGACGGCGCTCTTTACCGCGCCCGTCTTTGGCTTTGTGGCGCCGCTTGCCGGTGGCGCCGACGGCGACGAGGACCCCGCATCCGACGAGATCACGATCAAGCTTCCCAAGGCGCAAAAGACCGTGGTCTACGGCATTGCGATTGCCGGCGGTCTGGGCACCTACCTGCTGCTTGGCCAGCTTGTGGGCGGCGGCATGGGCATGCCCAGGTTCGAGTCCGCCGAGGTGGGCAACCTGGAACTTGTCTGGCTCATTCCTCTGTCGCTGATCGGAACAATCTGCGGCTGGCTATACTTTGTCTCTGAGCATGCAAGCGAGGCACTGTCCCATGCCATAGGGGAGCGCCCTGTCGTCAAGGCAATGCTGGCTGGTCTGACCCTCGCTATCTGCGGCACGGTTTTGCCCTACACCATGTTTGCCGGCGAGACCCAAGCCGACGTGCTTATGGAGACCTATCTGACCATCCCCGCCGGCGTGCTTATCGCGACCGGTCTTGTTAAGGCCATGCTGACACCCGCCCTCATCAACCTTGGTTGGCGCGGCGGCCACTTCTTCCCGGTTATCTTCTCGGGCGTAAGCTTGGGCTACGGCCTTGCCATCCTCACCGGTGCCGATCCGGTCTTTTGCGTCGCCGTCTGCACGGCATCGACGATGGGCGCGGTCATGCGTCAGCCCGTCATGGTCGTGGGCCTGCTGCTCATGTGCTTCCCGCTCAAGGGTATCGTCTGCATGATCATCGCCGCCGTTATCGCCGCCGGCATTCCGCTGCCCAAGCCGCTGCGCAAGTAGCGTATTGCGCTTTGTGTTTGTTCAGAACTCGTTTTAAAGAAGCCGCGCGAGGCCGTTTGTTTATGGCTCGCGCGGCTATTGTTTAGAGCTTCCTCAGCACAATGGCGATGGTGTTGAGGTATTCGAGCGCGCCGGCTTCAACGGCAGCGCGGTCGCCTGCTGCGTACTCGTTGTCGCAGGCGAGCCAGTCTTTCCACGCTTCGTCCGTGCAGAGCATAGGGTGCATCGAGACAATCTCGACGCCGGGGGTCGGCTCGATCATGGCGCGCCACCAGGCTATGTCGTGCATATAGTCGAGCTGCTCGGATGTCCAGGATTTGAGCAGGCAGGCGGGCAGGTTGTCGTGGCAGTCGCGAACCATGCCGGGGATGCTTACGTAGAGCATCCCGCCTTGCTTTACGTAGGGGAGTAGGCGCTCGCCCAGATAGTGCGGGTCGCGACCGTAGTAGTTGTACGAGTCGATGCTCACGACCGCATCAAAATAGCCGTGCTCAAACGGTAGACCCTGTGAGGCGTCCGCCTTAACAGGGTGAATAGTGTTGCGGGGAATGCCGAGCGAATCGAAGAACGCGCGGTTCTCGACGGGGTCGCTCCACAGATCGACGGCGCAGGTGTCAAACCCGTATTCGCGGGCGAGCAGGGCGCTGGTAATGCCGGTGCCCGACCCAAGGTCGCAGACACGGGCGCCGCGGGGAATGCTCGCATCGCAAAGGAGCTCTTCGCAGAGTTTGAGGGGGTTCGGCCCCATAATCTTAGAGCGTACGAGTGCCGTGTCGAAGCTGGTGGCTTTTGGGAAGGATTGAGATTTCGCAGAGTTCATTGTTCTTTTCTATCAGGTGCATATGTGGCAGATGATGGAGACGGAACGGCGCAACAAACCACGGCCGCAAGACGGCCGTTTTTCGTGGTTCTATGCGATTGACCGTTCCCTAAAGAACAATGACCAAAAAGACATTCCCTTGGATGATCGAAATTGGGCCGAGGCCCGTGACGCTTTGATTATAGAACGTTGCGCACGGGCCGGGGACATGCCATTTGTCACGGATTTACGGATGGGCGATTGCGACCGATTGTGGCCTGCGTGGGCTGAGATCCGCTTGCCTACAGGTCGCGTGCCCGGTAGACCTTGGTGCTGACGATGCAGCTAAGTGCACATAGCACGAGGGCCAATACCGCGATTCCTGTACACAGGCAGCCGAGGACGGCGGGATCGGGATTCGCCCCGGCAATCGACATAAGCCAGTTGCTGATGGGGTTGGAGGAGCTCAGCGCTGCCATGGCAAGGCACCCGAGCAGGGCAAACAGGCCGACGGAAAGGCGCAGCGCCTCCATATGTCCAAATCGAAAGAACAGCGGCTGTGCCAAAAACACCATCATGAGGGAGATGAGCATCGATGCGGTGGAGGCTATTGTGGTCTCAAAGACAACCTGTCCCGTCGAGGGCATGCCCGTGTGATCGAAGAACGGAAGGGCGAGAATGCCCGTGTGATCGAAGAGCGGGATGGAGACGATGCTCAAAAGCGCGGCGGCGCAGGTCATAACGGCCGAGAAGGCAATGATGCTCAGGTAGCGTGCGCAGATGATGTCTTTGCGCGAGAGGGGCAGCGTTGCCCGATAACGCTCCCATCCGTTTTGATTGTCGAAGCCGGCCAGCGAGCTCATGACCATGATGGGTGACATGGCACTGACCGCGCAGGCGCCGGCACTCATGCCAGAGTCACCGTCCGATGCGTTGGCGAGGGTCAACACGACGAATATGAACAGACCGACACCCGCGATGCTCGGGACAAGCGTGCGGACGATGGCGAGCTCAGACATAAAGGCGCGTTTCATTTCGAAGCCCCTTTCAGCATGAGGCGAAGATAGTCATCAATGGTTGCCCGGTCGCAGGGAATCTCGGGGAAGGCCTCGAGCACATCGCGACGGTTGGGCACGAGCACGTCCACGCTATAGGCGTGGTGGGCGGCACGGGCGCCTTCGACGCAAGCCATGAGCTCGGCGGTCTGTGCCTGAGTGCAGTGAGCGATGCCAGCACGGTCAGTAATGTCCTCGCGCGGCAGGTCAAACACAATCGAGCCGTTATCGATGCAGATGACGCGGTCAGCAGTGCGATCGAGGTCGGATGTAATGTGGCTCGAGAGCAGCACGCTGTGCTGGCCGTCGGCGACAAAGGTAAGCAACTCGTCGAGCAGTTCCTCGCGCGCCATGGGATCAAGGCCTGCGGTGGCTTCGTCCAAAACGAGCAGCTTGGCATTGTGGCTGAGCGCACAGGCGAGCTGCAGCTTCATGCCCATGCCGCGGGAGAGGTCCTTGACCTTTGTCTTGGGATCGAGGCCAAATCGGTCGATGAATCCGGCGAACGTTTCGCAGCCCCACGTGGGGTATGCCGGGCCTACGAGCCTCTCGATCTGGCCCACCTTGAGCGTGGAGGGGAAGGGGCATGTGTCCAGGACAAGACCGACGCGGGAGCGCAGATGGCTTTGCGATTCATCGGGCGTGTCGGCGCCATAGCGCTGCCCAAACAGGTGTACCTCGCCGGCATCGAGCTTTATAAGCCCGAGTGCGGCTCGAATCGTCGTTGTCTTGCCGGCACCGTTTGCTCCCACAAAGCCGACAATTTGGCCGGGCTCCACAGCAAGCGTGACGTCGCGCAACGAAAAACGGTCGCTCACGCGGCGCGATACGCCTTTGAGTTCTAGCAAATTTTGCATGGTATAGCCTTTCTTGCAGATGGCTACTGCATGGTTTCGGGGGCTACGAGGTCGAGCATCTCGTGCAGCTTGTCGCGCGTGACGCCCAAGGCTTCGGCTTGGTTCGCCGCTTTCGCAAGCAGCTCTTCGATATGGCAGAGCTGGTTTTCGCGCAAGAGCTCCTGGTTGCCCTCGGCGACAAAACAGCCCTTGCCCTGCACGGTGCAGATAAACCCGAGCTGCTCCAGGTCGGCGTAGGCGCGCTTGGTGGTGATGACGCTCACACCCAAGTCGCTCGCGAGTGCGCGGATGCTGGGGAGTTTGGCTCCCGCAGCGAGCGTGCCCGAAAGGATCTGAGCTTTGACCTGCGAGGATATCTGTTCGTAGATAGGCTTATCGCTCGAATTGGATAGGATGATGTCCACAGCGGCTCCTTAGCTGTTGGGCTACACGTGTATATAACCGGTAAGCACAGTATATATACACTATGCACAGTTACGCAAGAGACAAATTCGGATTGGGCCGGCTGCCCGGGCCTTGACTGATGAATTTGTCCTGATAGGCGCCCTAGATCGGGATTTCGCGGCTACAATAATGCGGTTACAACGACGTAATGCACTCAATGCAAGAAAGGATCCGCATGGCAAGCCTGTCGGATGAAATCTCGTCGCGCCGCACATTCGCGATCATCAGCCACCCGGACGCCGGTAAGACCACGCTTACCGAGAAGCTGCTGCTCTATACCGGCAGCATCCAGACTGCCGGTTCGGTCAAGGGCAAGAGCTCGGCCAAGCACGCCGTCTCGGACTGGATGGACATCGAGAAGGAGCGCGGCATTTCCGTTACCTCCTCGGTGCTGCAGTTCACCTATAATGGCGCCTGCGTCAACATCCTCGATACCCCCGGCCACCAGGACTTCTCGGAGGATACCTACCGTACCCTTATGGCCGCCGACGCCGCAGTCATGGTCATCGACGGCGCTAAGGGCGTCGAGGCCCAGACCAAAAAGCTCTTTAAGGTCTGTACGCTGCGCCATATTCCCATCTTCACCTTTGTGAATAAGCTCGACCACGAGGCTCGCGATCCGTTTGAGCTCATGGAAGAGATCGAGAACGTCCTGGGTATCAATACGTATCCCATGAACTGGCCGATCGGCAGCGGCCGCAACTTCCGCGGCGTGTTCGACCGTCAGACCCGTCGCGTTATCGCCTTTGAGGGCGACGGCCACGCCAACGCCACCAAGAAGGTCGCCGAGGTCGAGGCCGAGCTGGGCGATCCTTCCATGGACGAGCTTATTGGCGAAGAGAACCATAAGAACCTGATGGACGACATCGAGCTGCTCGATGGCGCCGGCGACGAGCTCGACTTGGATGCCGTGGCCTGCGGCAAGCTGAGCCCGGCGTTCTTTGGCTCGGCGCTCACCAACTTTGGCGTGGAGCCCTTCCTCAAGGAGTTCCTGCGTCTGGCCCCGACGCCGCGCGCCTATACCGATACGCTCACCAGCGAACCGGTCGATCCCTGCCGCGATGACTTTAGCGGCTTTGTGTTTAAGATCCAGGCCAATATGGACAAGAACCACCGCGACCGCATCGCCTTTGTGCGCATTTGCTCGGGCAAGTTCGAGCGTGGCATGGACGCCTTCCACGTGCAGGGCAACCGCAAGCTCAAGCTTGCCACGGGCACGTCGATGATGGCCGATGACCGCGCCATCGTGGACGAGGCGTACGCGGGCGATATCGTGGGCCTGTTCGACCCGGGTATCTTTAGCATCGGCGACACCGTGTGCTCCGGCAAGCGCCACGTGCAGTATCCGCAGATCCCGACGTTTGCCCCCGAGATGTTCGCTCGCATTACGCAGGTCGACACGCTCAAGCGCAAGCAGTTCGTCAAGGGTATGGAGGAGCTTGCCCAGGAGGGTGCCATCCAGATCTTCCGCGAGCTGGGTGCCGGCATGGAGAGCGTCATCGTGGGCGTGGTCGGTGTGCTGCAGTTTGAGGTACTCGAGCGCCGCCTCAAGGCCGAGTATCGTGTTGAGGTCCGTCGCCAGCCGCTGCCCTATACGGACATCCGCTGGATTCAGAACGACCCCGATACCATTGATATCCCGGGCCTTTCGCTCACGCGTGACACGCTGCGCGTCGAGGACATGCGCGGCGGTAAGCTGCTGCTGTTCACGAGCCCGTGGAACGTGGATTGGGCAACCGATCACAACCCCGATCTTATCCTGTCGGAGTTTGGCAACGTAGCCTTTTAATGCATCGGCGCGGTGGCCCTGTGGGGCTGCCGCGTCGTTTGCTTGCCTGATGCCGTGTGAGCGGCTATTATACCCATTGTCGTCTCAAGCCCGTGACGTCCGAGCAGTTCGGGTCCGATATCCTGCTCGTTAAACCTAAAACCAAAGGAGTACATAATGATCAAGAAGGTCATGGAGGACTACAAGGTCCTGTTGCGGAGCATTCCCGCGGCAACGGTTTCGCTGTTTTTCGTGAGTGTCATCATGATGAACCTGCTGGCCAACAAAGAGCTTATCAGCCTGCCGTATCTGGCACTCGATTGCGGCTTTGTGGTGAGCTGGGTTTCGTTTTTGTGCCAGGACATGATCTGCAAGCGCTTTGGCGCCAAGGCATCCATCAAAATCTCTATCCTCGCGCTGCTGGTCAATCTGGCCGTGAGTCTGTGCTTTTGGGCATGCTCGCTCACGCCCGGCATGTGGGGCGCCTACTACGACACGGGTATGATCGAGGTCAACACCGCCCTTAACGCCACCATCGGCGGCACCTGGTACGTGGTGCTGGGCTCTTCGCTGGCAATGCTCGTTTCTGCCGTGGTTAACTCCACACTCAACCAGTCGCTCGGTCGTATGCTCAAAAAGAATAACTTTGCGAGCTTTGCCTTCCGCTCTTATGTGTCCACGGGTGTTGGCCAGTTTATCGACAACTTGGTCTTTGCCATTGTGGTGAGCCACACGTTCTTTGGTTGGACCTGGGTGCAGGTTCTTATGTGCTCGCTGACCGGCGCTGTTGCCGAGCTGCTGTGCGAGGTCTTCCTGAGCCCCGTGGGCTACAAGGTCGTGCGCGGCTGGGAGCGCGAGAATGTGGGTGCCGAGTACCTCGAGCGTCACGCAACCGCCTAAGGAGCAAGCATGCGGGTTTTGATCACGGGCGCTTCGGGCGGTATCGGAGCCGCGTGCGTGCAGCGCTTTTTGGACGAGGGCCACGAGGTCGTGGGCTTTGACCTGCTGCCGGCGGCGGTCGAGCACGAGCGCTACCGCCATTTGATCGTTGATGTCCGCGAGCCTGACTCGTTTCCAGGCGACCTTGAGCCTCAAGTAATCGTGAACGTTGCCGGTACGCAGGATTCGGCCGACGACATTGCCGCCAACCTGTGTGGCACCATCAACGTGACCGAACGCTACGCCTTTGTGGGGGAGGGGCTTGCCGCCAAGCCGGCGCCGACTATCAAATCCGTGGTCAATGTGGGGTCGGCGAGCGGACATACGGGATCGGAGTTTCCCGCCTATGCCGCCAGCAAGGGCGGCGTTATCGCCTACACCAAAAACCTTGCAAACCGCCTAGCACCGCAGGCCATCGCCAACAGTGTGGACCCGGGCGGCGTTATCACGCCGCTCAACCGTTGCGTGATGGAAGACGAGCACCTGTGGAACCAGATTATGGAGCTCACGCCGCTTAAACGCTGGGCCACCGCCCAAGAGATCGCCGAGTGGATCTACTTTGTGGGCGTGACCAACCGGTTTATGACCGGGCAGAGCCTGCTGATCGATGGCGGCGAGGCCGGCCGCACCCAGTTTATCTGGCCCGAGTAGAAAACGCGCCCGATGGAAATCCGTCGGGCGCGTTTTTGATGTATTGATTTTTAGCCGAGGCAAGTCCAGTTGACGGGGGTCGAGCCGTGCTGTTCGAGTAGCCGATTGGCTGCCGAGAAGGGGCGCGACCCTATAAAGGCGGGGAGTTCTGCCGTGGCGCGGTTGGCCGAAAGCGGCGAGGGGTGCGTAGAAGCTAGGCAGAACTTGCCGGTTGCCTTGCCCGCGCCGATCGCGTCGAGCTTGCCCTCAACCATTTGCTGGGCAAAGCGGCCCCATGCCAAAAAGACGACCGGTTGGGGCAGCTGACAGCAGCGTTCGATAACGTAGTCGGTGAGCGTGCTCCAGCCCAGTTTGGCGTGCGAATTCGCGGCATGCTCACGCACGGTGAGCGTAGTGTTGAGGAGCAGGACGCCCTGTTGTGCCCATGGGGTTAGTTCTCCCGTGGCGGGAATGGGGCAACCCAGATCGGCGTTGAGTTCCTTATAGATGTTGCGCAGGCTCGGCGGCAACTTGGTTTGCGACGCGGGGACCGAGAACGACAACCCCATTGCCTGGTTGGGTCCGTGATAGGGGTCTTGACCCAAGATGACAACCTTGACGTGGTCTGCCGGCGTGTAGGCGAGGGCATTGAGGATGTCGTCTTGTGCCGGGTAGATGGTCTGCTCGGCACGCAAAAGGGCGATGCGCTCGAGCAGCTGGTTCGTCGTGTCACGTACCGGCTGCGGCGCATCGCCCAACCAAGCTGCTATGTTGCGGTCGCGCGTTGCGGTGTCCATGGAACTCCTTTATGGCAGATGCTATGTCGGCATCTATTGTAAAGGCGCACCGGTTGCCTTTATGCCGCGGCTGTATGAAGAGTGGGGTCTACGAGACGCGCTCGGGTGCTCCTGCCATGTGAGCGTGTCCTTGCGAGCGAAGGCGCGGGAGCTCGACGGTTGCCACCATGACGCCGGTGAGGATGAGGGCGGCGCCAAAGAAGGCGATGGGGCTCAGGACCTCGCCAACCAGGAAAAACGAGAAGACGGCGGAGCAGACCGGCTCGAGCGAGAAGGCAAAGCCCGTGGTCTCGGCGGGCACGTGGGGCTGTACGAGCGTCTGGGTGATAAAGCCGTAGGCAGAGCAGATGAGTGCGAGCGCGATGACGACCACGACCTCGCCCGGCGTGCCGGGAAGCGTGAAACCGCCAAAGGTGAATGCGGCGATACCCGAGAATAAGCCGCCGAAGCCAAGCTGCCAACCGCCCAGGGCCAGCGGGTCGACTTCTTCGACAAAGCGCTTGGCTACGATAATGTGGCTGGCATAGATAAAGGCTGAGAGCAACATGATGAGCGCGCCCGGGTTCAGGCTGGTGAAGTCGGCGCCCGAGAGCAGCAGCATGCCACAGGTGACGATGGCGGTGCCGACGAGAACTTTGCGCTCGGGGGCGCGGCGCAGCAGGGCGGCGTTGGCAAACGGCACGATTACGACCGTCAGGCTCTGCAAAAAGCCGGCGGTTGAGGCGGAGGTGAGGCTGGAACCCAGGCACATGCAGGTGAGCTCGGTTGCCATGATGGCGCCGATGATGGCGGCGCGAACCATAAGGTCGCGGTTGATGCGGAAAGCGCGCTTGTGGAAGAGCAACAGGCAGGCCGCAAAGGCGATGATGCAGCGCAGCGCAACGATGCTCGTGGCGTTCATGCTGTCCATGCCGATCTTCATGAGGGGGTACGAAAAGCCCCATGCGACGGGAACGGAAAACGAGAGCGCGATTGCTTTTTTGCGATCCATGGGACTCCTTTTGTTACAGAACGGTTTCGCAAAAAGGATTCTGCTCCCAGATTTAGATGTAGTAAAGCGAATGTATCTTCAGTATGATTAAGTAATACTAATGTAGGCGGGAAAAGCGCTGGCAAAACGTTTTACGGCTACGTCGATGTGGAGGTACGATGGCATCGCGGTATCAGATTGTTTGTATGGTGGTCGATCGCGGCAGTCTTAAGGGTGCAGCCGATGAGCTGGGCTATACGCAAAGCGCGGTGAGCCAGGCCGTCAAGGCGCTCGAGCGCGAGCTGGGTACCACGCTTATCGAGCGCGGTAAGCAAGGTGTCTCGCTTACGCGCGACGGCAAGCAGTACCTGCCGTATCTGCGCCAAATCGTAACTGCCGAGGCCGAGCTTGAGGGCAAGCGCCAGGAATTGCTGGGACTCTCCTCGACTGATATTCGTATCGCAACGTTTACCAACGTGAGCCGCACCGTGTTGCCGCGCGTGATCCGCGACTTTGGTGCCCTGCATCCGGGTGTACGCTTTACGCTCAAACAGGGCGATTACACGCGCAATGCCCAGTGGGTGCACGATGGCGTGGTTGATTTTTGCTTTACGGCACGCGGATTTACTGCTGGGCTCGAGAAGCGCGTGGTCTATCACGATGAGTTGGTAGCACTGTTGCCGGCCGCGCATCCGCTGACGGCAAAGGAAAAGGTGACGCTCGCCGACCTGGCGTCCGAGCCGTTTGTGCTGCTGGATGAGGGCGAACAGAGCCTGGTGCTCGATGCATTCGCGGCGCATGGGCTGTCGCCGCACGTGACGAGCGAGGTGACCGACGACTACACCATCATGGCGATGGTGGAGGAGGGCCTAGGCGTGAGTATGCTGTATCGCCGTACCGTCGAGGGCATGAGGGCCGATATTCGCGTGCGTCCCATCGTGCACGCTCCCTCGCGCGACGTGGTGGCGGCCTGGCGCAGCTGGGACACCATGCCTATCGCCACGAGGCACTTTATCGACTATATGAGCTCACATATTGTCAATTAATGACTGGCATGGCGTTGAGTGCGGTGTTTAGCGGGCTGTCGCTTTGGCTTGGGCGGCGCGATAGGTGCGTGCCGGGTGGCAGAGTAGTACCGCCACGACCATAAAGAACGCCGTGGTGCCCAGGCTGATGGGGTAGACCATCATGATGTTCGCAAAGGTGCGGAAGTGCGGGAACACGCAGAATACCCAATAGAAGCGAATACCGCAGACGCAGATCATGGTGATGAGGGCGGGCATGAGCGAGATGCCAAAGCCGCGCAGGTAGCCGGACATGTTTTCGTAGAACATGCTAAAGGCGTAGGCAGGGAAGATCGAGCACACGCGGATATAGCCGATCGAGACGATGTTGGGGTCGCTGTTGAACAGCGCCAGGATTTCGCGTCCCAAGCCTACGATGATGACGATGGTGGTGAGCGCGACGATACCGCCTTCGATCAGGCAGACCTTGAGCGTCTTGGTGCAGCGGTCGATCTGGCGGGCACCGTGGTTTTGTCCCACAAAGGTGGTGCAAGCCTGGCTAAAGCTGTTGAGCAGGTTGTAGCACACGTACTCCAGGCTCATGGCGGCGCTCGAGGCCGCCATGACCTCGGTGCCCAAGCTGTTGATGGCGGACTGGATGATGATATTGGCGACGGCAAAGACGGCGCTTTGGATGCCGGCGGGCAGGCCGATCTTGACGATGCGCTTGAGGGCGACGGGGTCGATAGCCAGGTCACGCGGGGTGACGCGGACGACGGAGTCGGTCTTGAGCAGACGGATAAAGAGTGTAGCGGCGCTGACGGTGTAGGCGATGGCGGTGGCGATGGCGACGCCCGCGACACCCCAGTGGAGCACGGGGACAAAGATGAGGTCCAGGCCAATGTTGAGGACGGTGGACACGGCAAGCGCCTGCAACGGCATGCGGGTGATGCCGACGGAGCGGAAAATCGCGGCCTCAAAGTTGTAGAGCAAGATCGAGGGCATGCTCAGCAAAAAGACGCGCAGGTAGAGCGAAGCGAGCGGCATGGTTTCGGCGGGAACGTTGAGCGCGGCGAGCATGGGCTCGGCAAAGATCTCGCCCAGTGCGATGACGACAAAGCCCACGAGCGCCATTAAAATCGAGGTATGGACGGCGCGTTTGATCATGTTCTGATCGTTGCGGCCGATAGCGTTGGCGATGACCACGTTGGAGCCAAGCGACATGCCAATAAACAGGTTGAGCATAAGACTGGTAAGCGGAACATTGGAGCCGACCGCCGCCATGGCGAGGGTCCCCTGGTCGCCCGAGAAGTTACCGATGATGACCGTGGCGATGAGGTTCGACAGCTGCTCCAAGATACTCGTGGCGGCCACGGGGAAGGCGAACAGGGGAATATTGCGCCACAGCGAGCCGGTGGTCATGTCAATGTGCTTAGATGCGGTGTCTGCCATACGCTCTCAATCTCTAATATGCTCTTTCGTGCTTATTTGCGCAGACGATGATACTCCTAATGCAACCAGCCGGCACTTAGGGACGTTCCTTTTCTGTCGGCAGCTGGGGACACTCCTTAGTCATTCAAGAACGTCTCCAATGACTAGTTGGGGAAGGCGTGCGACAATGGTGGGCGTTGTGTTGTCCGCGCTAAGGAGTTGCCATGTTGTTGTGTCCCGTTTGCCATGAGCCGTTGGTGGACGACGAGCGCGGTGCTGCATGCGCGGGCGGACACCGGTTTGACCGTGCGCGCGAGGGCTATCTATATCTGCTGCGCTCGTCCAAGAGCGGTGACTCCATGGGTGATCCCAAGTCGCAGGCGCGCAGCCGTCGTGACTTTCTGAACCGCGGATACTATGCGCCGTTGCGCGATGCGATGGTCGAGCTGGTGCGCGAGCGGGTGTCTGGTCGTGCCGTGTCAACGAACTGCCCCATGACGTTGCTCGATATTTGCTGCGGCGAGGGCTACTACACCAGTGCCATGGGCGCGGTTTCGGGCGTGGATGCTTACGGCTTTGACCTGGGTAAAGAGATGGTGCGCCTGGCCGCCAAGCGCGGCGATGCGACCTACTTCGTGGCCAACATGAAGGACATCCCCGTGGCCGATGGCGCCTTCGATATGGTGACCGAGCTCTTCGCTCCCTTTAACGAGCGTGAGTTTGCCCGCGTGCTGGCGCCAGAGGGCTCGCTCTACACCGTGGTGCCGGGTGCCCGTCATCTCTTTGGGCTTAAAGAGGTGCTCTACGACACACCGTACCTTAACGATGAGAAGCTGCCGAAGACCACCGAGCTCGAGTTGGTCGGAACGCAGCGGGTGTCTGCGAACATTACGCTTCAGGCCCAGGCTGACATCGAGGCGGTGTTCCAGATGACGCCGTACTATTACCGCACGCGCCCTGCCGACAAAGAGCGCCTGGCAAACCTGGACACCCTTCAAACCGACATCGACTTCATCATCGCCGAGTACCGCCACTAACCTACCAAAAAGGGACAGGTTTATTTTGGCAGGTTTTATCTGGGCAAACGTAAAGGGCCGACCGCGGGGATGCGCGATCGGCCCTTTTAGTTGCTTGATAGCAGGGGTTATGGGAGACAGGTGCCTACAGGCGGTCCTTGTTTTCGGCCTTAATGTCGTGTGCCTGCTGAATAAAGAACAGGTCGTACACCACGATGACAAAGGCGCCATAGTTGATGGCGTCGCCGCCAAACGCGGGGAGCGTGAGCACAGCCTGCGCAATCGTGGCGATTGCGGCGACGATGCCGAGCTTAAACGCGCCGCCTACCTGCGAAGGCTTGTTGGCGCCCTTGATGCCCGCAACACCTGCGGCGAGATCGATGAGGCCCTTGGCGACAAGCACGACCGTGGCGAGCATGGCGTTCGGCCCGTAGGTGGACTCGAACTTGCCGGTCGCGATGCCGGCGATTCCAATGACGAGACTGGCGATGCCCAGAACAAAATAAATCAGGGCAAGGATTTTGAGTGTCTTGCGAGCGGGGCTCATAACTGGTCCTTTCGATGCAGGGGCGGTGAATCTGTCGCGCCCAGGTTGCGGCATATATGGTGAAGCACATTGTAGTTCAACGCGGCGATGCATGCGCCTGAAAGCGACTCTTGCCTGTGCGGTCCAACCTTTCAAAAAGGAAAGCTGGACGTAAGTCAAATCGATGGCAGCGTATGCGCGGCGCTGCGATGATGAGGCCATGGTAAGAGCTGGACCGAAGGAGGAGCCGTGATGTACGGAGCCAAGCAAGTGCGTGAGCCGCGTTCGTTAGGAAGGCGTATGGGCGATTCCGTGATCGCTGCCGTGTGCACGGGATTGATGGCGGTGCTTTGCATTGGGATGCTGTGGACCATGTCGCGTGTGGGACAATAGCGGACGGTTGGGTGCCAACTGAGGTGGCGCTCACGTATTCGTTTTGCTTGCTAAGGAGTGTCCATGGGCGTCGTCGATCCCTTTTCTGTTGCTCGGGCTGCTGGGCTCGAGCTCGTGCGGACGTCCGAGGGCCTCACGCTCACCGATGGCACGATGGAGCTGCGTGCCGATTTTGGCCGCATGCTTCCGCGGCTCAAGCAGGGTCGTCTGCAGCAAGAGCTGCTGGTGAAGGCTGCGCGCACAAAGGGCGTCGAGCGCCCATGGGCGATTGACGCCACGGCAGGCTTTGGCGAGGATTCGCTGCTGCTGGCTGCCGCGGGTTTTGCGGTCGATTTGTATGAGCAGGATTGCGTGATCGCGGCGCTCCTCAAGGATGCTTTGGATCGCGCGGCAGATGATCCGGCGCTTGCGACAGCCGTGGCGCGCATGCGCTTACGTGCGGGCGAGGACAGCATTGCCGGCCTTCGCCATACAGCTGAGCTGATCGGGCAGGGCGAGCTCACCGCTCCCGACGTGGTGTATCTGGACCCCATGTTTCCCGAGCGCACCAAGAGCGCGGCGGTGAAAAAGAAGTTCCAACTCTTGCACCATCTGGAACAGCCGTGTGCCGATGAGGAGACGCTGGTCGAAGCTGCGCTTGCGGTGCGGCCGCGCAAGGTCGTTATCAAACGGCCGGTGAAGGGGCCGCTGCTTGCCGGCGTCAAGCCGAGCTATCAACTTGCGGGCAAGGCCGTTCGTTACGATGTTTTGGTGCCGCCTCGCCCGTAGCTTGCGCTTCGCCAGCCATCGTGCCGATGCGAGGTCTATTTCCAAGGGTGTGACGTCAGATGCCATCCGCCGCAGTGTTCGCATTTGTAGCAGGCTAAACCGCGTCGTCCGCGGTTTTCGCAGTCGGCCATAACGGCCTCGGCCTCGGCGCGTGTGTCGTACCGGTTTTTGCGCTCGCACGACTTATAGCGCCAAGCCTCATCGCGCTCGGCGCCCAGGGCGTCGCGGCGCTCGTCCTCGCGCGCAAACAGGTCGCTCATATCGCCGCCGGTGGCAGCGCCCAAAAACTCGCTTTTGGCCTTTGACCAGGCGGCTCGCTTCTTGCTCCCCATCTGCTTCGCACCCTCTCCAAACGTTGGTATCATTGCTCAATCAAAGTGATACCAATAAACGTGAGGTCGCCGTGTGATGATCAGAAAAACCCTCGATACCGACATTCCCGCCGTCATGGCTACCTATGACGCGGCTCGTGCCTTTATGCGCGCGCATGGCAACGCCACGCAGTGGCCCGAGGGCACGCCTTCGGTCGAGCAGGTGGCTGCCGATATCGCCGCCGGTGGCAGCTATGTGTGCGAAGTCGACGGTCGCGTGGTGGCGACGTTTGCCTTTTTACCGGGTCCGGACGAGTGCTATGACGTCATCGAGGATGGCGCCTGGCGCAGCGACGCTCCATACCATGTGCTGCATCGCGTGGCGTCGGACGGCACCACGCATGGCGTCGCTGCTGCGATGTTTGCCTTTGCCAAGGAACGCACCGACCATCTGCGTATCGACACGCACCAAGACAATCTGCCCATGCAGGGCGCCATCACCAAGGCCGGGTTTAAGCGCGCCGGTATCGTATATGTGTCGGACGGTACGCCGCGTGTCGCGTTTGATTGGCTGCGCGAGGTGTAGGAGCCAAGGCACGTATCATCACCCAGCTCAAATAAAAAATGGCCTCGAGTGGGGCCATTTTTGGTAAAACGCGTCGTTGTGGGGCTCGCGTTGTCACCGCCCAGATGAGTCCGGGCGGACAAAAAGGGGAGGTGCCGGCTTTCGCAAGGCGCGAACCTACGAAAATCGCCGCGCGGCAACGCAGGGCGATGAGCTCGGTCGGGGGATAGGGCCCGCTTCGCCCGCCGGCCCGTAAATTGTATCATCCAGTGTGGAACGAGGATGCCCGTTGCCGCGTGCGATGGGCTTGTAATAAGAGGAGAGCCATGTCGAAGCAAGCGGTCGTTGGAATCTTGGCACATGTCGATGCCGGCAAGACCACGCTGGCCGAGGCTATGCTGTTCAACGCGGGCCGCATTCGCAAACGCGGCCGTGTGGACGATGGCGATTCTCACCTGGACACTAACACGATCGAGCGCGAGCGTGGCATCACGATTTTCTCGTCGCAGGCCGTGCTCGACCACGACGATACCCACGTCATGCTCGTGGATGCACCCGGCCACGTCGATTTTTCGGCCGAGGCGGAGCGCACACTGCGCGCGCTCGACTACGCGATTTTGGTTGTGGGCGCCAACGATGGCGTGCAGGGGCACACCGAAACCCTGTGGCGCCTGCTTGCGCGCTATGACATTCCGACGTTCATCTATATCAACAAAATCGATTTGGAGAATCCCGGCCGCGATGTTTTGCTGGCACAACTCGGGCAGCGTCTTTCCGAGGGCTGCCTGAATGCCAACGAACTGCTGGCGGGCGGTGCCGTTCAGGAGGATGCTGCTGCGTTGGACGAGGCGGCGCTCGAAGAGTTTCTTGAAGCGGGTGAGCTTTCCGTCGCAACGCTGTCGCGCATGGTTGCCGAGCGCAAGCTCTTTCCCTGCTTTGCCGGCTCGGCGCTCAAGGACCAAGGCGTGGACGAGTTGCTGGACGGCATATGCGCGCTGATGCGTGAACAGGCGTGGCTCCCGGAGTTTGCCGCGCGCGTCTATCGTGTCAGCCGCGGAGATCACGGCGAGCGTTTGGCTTGGGTTAAAGTGACCGGCGGCACGCTGCACGCCAAGCAGATGATTGACGGACGTTCCGGTGCCGAGGCATGGGAGCAGAAGGTCGATCAAGTGCGCATCTATAACGGTGAGAAATACGAGCTTGCCCAGGAAGTTGCCGCTGGCGGCATCTGCGCCGTGACGGGCCTTGCGCACGTTCGCCCAGGGGACGCCCTGGGCGCGGAGTCCGCGGGCGATGCGCCCGTCATTGCGCCAGTCCTCACCTATACGGTGCTGCCGGGCGAACACGACATCCATACGGTGTTCAAAGCATTGACTGAGTTGGCGGACGAAGATCCCATGCTCGGCGTAAGCTGGAATACGCATCTTGAGCAGATTCACCTGCAGTTGATGGGCGCCGTGCAGCTCGAGGTCGTGCAGCGCGTGCTGGCCGATCGTTTTGGCCTTGCGGTCGAGTTTGAGCCCGGCGGCATTCTCTATAAGGAGACTATCTCGCAGCCGGTTGAGGGTGTGGGCCACTTTGAGCCGCTGCGTCACTATGCCGAGGTGCATCTGCGCCTGGAGCCGTTGCCAGCAGGTTCGGGCGTGCAGTTTGGCACCTTGACCTCGACCGACGAGCTCGATCTTAACTGGCAGCGTCTGGCACTCACCAACGCCATGGAGCGCGACCACCTGGGCGTGCTGACCGGCTCGCCCATCACCGATGTGCGCATTACGCTCACGGGCGGCCGCGCGCATGCCAAACACACCGAGGGCGGCGATTTTCGCCAGGCCACGTACCGCGCGATTCGCCAGGGTTTGATGCAGGCGCGCGAGGCGGGCGCGGCGGTGCTGCTGGAGCCGTGGTACCACTTTGAGCTCGAGGTGCCGGGGGAGTGTGTGGGCCGGGCGCTCTCGGATGCCACGCGCATGAGTGCCGAGTACGAGCCGCCGGCGATGGCGGGAGACCGGGCGAAGCTTGTGGGTCGCGTTCCGGCATCCGAGGTACAGGATTATGCGCTGGAGGTGGCTGCCTACACGAGCGGTCGCGGGCATCTGTACCTAGAGTTCGCCGGCTATGCGGCTTGCCATGATGCCGAGTGCGTCATCGAGACGGCCGCCTATGAGCCCGAGGCCGATCTGCCCAACACGCCCGATTCGGTCTTTTGCTCTCACGGCGCCGGTTACACGGTCAAATGGTACGACGTACCCGCCGCGGCGCACGTAAAGGTCGATCCCGCCACCTTCCGCCCTTGGCGAGCAGCAGACGCCGAGTTTTTCGGCCATAGGTGATAGAGGTTCAGTCTCTTTGTCGCATCCTGTTGGTATAACTCGGTATAAGTTGGTATAACTGTTACCAGGGTTTGCCAATCCGAGGAGGCCGATATGAATCCAAATCCCTTTAAGCCCACAGCTGGTAAGCGGCCCCCGATACTCATCGGTCGCGAGTCGGTCATTGAAGATTTTGAGGAAGGGCTCGATAACGGCGCCGGAGCGCCGGGCAGGCTCATGCTCATTACGGGAAACCGCGGCTGCGGCAAGACGGTTCTCCTGCGGGAGCTGCAACGTCTAGCCAATGAGCGCGGATGGGCGGTTGTCTCCGATTCCGCTTCGCTTGGCTTATGCGACCGCTTGGCCGACGCGCTTCGCTCGAATAAGCCCGTTGTGTCGTCAATGGAATTCGGTCCGTCGTTTGGCCGGATGTCGGTCGAGGCGGCGCGAGCAAAGGGCGAAACGTTGCGAGGGCTGGTCAACGAGCGCCTCAAGAAGCTCGGTCCAGGCAAGGGCATGCTGTTTGCGATTGACGAGGCGCAATCGGCGTCTATCGAGGAACTGGCGGCTCTTGCCGTCCTCTATCAACAGGTGCTCGGAGACCAGGATGCCACGGGCTTGTCCGATAGCGACCAGCGCGGTCTTGCGCTGGTGTTCGCTGGCTTGCCCAGTATGGTTGACGACCTGCTCGAAGAGCCGAGCGTGACGTTTTTGCGGCGTGCCCAGCAGCGTACGCTGGGGGCGATATCTTTGCCCAAGGTGCGTGATTCATATATCCAGACGGTCAAAGACGCTGGTCTTTACGTTGACGCGGAGACGGCGGACCTTGCGGCACACAAGAGCATGGGGCATCCCTATATGGTTCAGCTGGTGGGCTATTACATGTGGCGCTCTGCCGTCCGGCGTGGCTCGCAGGTCATCGAAAGGCACGATGTCGAGGCTGGCCATGCGGATGCCATCTCTGAGTTCTACGAAGCGGTCGACGCGCCCCTGTATTATGGATTGCGCAGTCCGCAACGCCTCTTTATCGAGGCTATGGCTGCTGACGAGGGTGAGCCGACGCGCATGGCGGATATCATTGAGCGCTGCGACCGTACTCAGAGCTGGGCGAGTAAATATCGCGCAAGCCTGATTCGCGAGCGCGTCATCGAGGCTGCCGGATACGGCCTCGTCCGGTTTACCGTGCCCATGCTGGGCGAGTACATCCGCGACCGCGTTTTATGGCACGAGTAATGTGACAAAGGGACAGTCCTCTTGTCATATTCGATTAACTGAAAGGGGAGCGATGACGGTGCCGCAACAACCAAGTGCTATCGAGGTGCGTGGCGCGCGCGTCCACAACCTCAAGAACATCGATATCGATATTCCGCTGGGAAGGCTCGTGGGCATTGCCGGCGTATCGGGTTCGGGCAAGAGCTCGCTGGCGCTGGGAGTTCTTTATGCCGAGGGCTCGCGCCGTTACCTGGAGGCGCTCAGCACCTATACCCGCCGACGGCTCACCCAGGCCGAGCACGCCCAGGTGGACGAGGTGCTGCACGTGCCGGCGGCGCTCGCGTTGCATCAGCGTCCCAGTGTGCCAGGCGTACGCTCGACCTTTGGCACCATGACCGAGCTCAACAACAGCTTGCGCCTGCTCTTTAGCCGTTGCGCCCATCACGTGTGCCCGCATTGCGGGGCGCGCGTGGAGCCGAGCCTTAACGTGGCTGCGGGCCTGTCGCTCACGTGCCCCGCATGCGGCCGCGAGTTCTACGCGCCGAGTGCCGAGGATTTGGCTTTCAATAGCGGCGGCGCGTGTCCCACCTGTGGCGGCACCGGTGTCATGCGCGAGGTAGACGAGGCGAGCCTGGTGCCCGACGAGTCCAAGACTATCAACGAAGGCGCGGTGCTTCCCTGGGGCACGCTCATGTGGGACCTGATGAAGCAGGTGGCCGGCGAGATGGGCGTGCGCACCGACGTGCCGTTTAACCAGCTCACGCCTAAAGAGCGCGACATCGTGTTCCATGGTCCGGCGGTTAAGAAGCACATCCTCTACGTTCCCAAAAACGGCGAGGGCGCCACGCCGCTTGACTTTACCTATTACAACGCCGTCTATACCGTCGAGAATGCGCTCGCCAAGGTTAAGGACGATAAGGGGCTTAAGCGCGTTGCACGCTTTTTGCGCGAGGGCCCATGCCGCGATTGCGGCGGCACGCGCCTCTCCGAGGTTGCGCGCCAGCCCCAGGTGCGCGGTATCAATCTGGCGCAGGCCGCGGCCATGACGTTGGGTGAGGCGATTGAGTGGGTGCGCGGGGTGCCCGCATCCTTGCCGGCCGAGATGCAGCCCATGGCAGTGGATATCTGCGATTCGTTTTTGAGCACGGCTCGTCGCCTGGTCGACCTGGGGCTCGATTACCTCTCGCTCGACCGCGCCGGTGCTACGCTCTCCACGGGTGAGCGCCAGCGTGTGCAGCTCGCCCGCGTGGTGCGCAACCGATCGACGGGCGTGCTTTATGTGCTGGACGAGCCCTCGATTGGCTTGCATCCTGCCAATGTCGACGGCTTGGTGGGCGTAATGCGCGATCTGGTGGATGACGGCAACACCGTGGTTGTTGTCGACCACGATACGCGCGTACTAGCGGAAGCCGACTATCTGGTCGAGATGGGCCCCGTTGCCGGAGCAGGCGGCGGTAATGTGATCGCTGCAGGTACGGTGGACGAGGTCGAACAATCGCAGGGCAGCCGCATCGCGCCGTTTTTACGCGCAGACCCCAAGCGCTTGCGGCCGCAGGTGGCTGACGACGAAATGTTCGACCAGGGCCATATCCGCATGGCGACCGATACCATTCATACCGTCAAGCCGCTCGAAGTCGATATCCCGCGCGGCCGCCTTGTCGCGGTGACGGGCGTTTCGGGTTCGGGTAAGACGACGTTGGTGCTCGAGACGCTCATTCCGGCGCTCAAGGCGCAGGCGGCCGGCGAGCGCCTGCCAAAACATGTGCGTTGGGTCGATGCCGAAGGCATTGCACGTGCCAACCTGATAGACGCCACGCCCATCGGTGCCAACGTGCGTTCGACGGTAGCGACTTATGCCGACATCCATGACGAGCTGCGTCGCGCCTTCGCCCGTACGCCCGAGGCCAAGGCAGCCGGCTACAAGGCGGGCGCCTTTAGCTACAACACTGGCGCTTTGCGCTGCCCTACGTGCGATGGCACGGGCTCGATATCGCTCGACGTGCAGTTTTTGCCCGACGTCGAGATCGTCTGTCCGGCATGTCGCGGCTCACGTTATGCAGACGCGGCTTCGCATATCCATCGCGAGGGCAAGGACGGGAGCTTACTGACGTTGCCGCAGCTCATGGACATGAGTGTGGACGAGGCCCTCGACGCCACGCTGGGACTCAAAAAGGTACAGGCGCGCTTGCAGACCTTGCACGACCTGGGCTTGGGTTATCTCACGCTCGGTGAGCCCACGCCGGCGCTTTCGGGCGGCGAGGCGCAGCGTCTTAAGCTTGCGAGCGAGATGGGCCGCGTGCAGGACGATGCCGTATTCGTATTTGACGAGCCCACGATCGGCCTGCATCCGCTCGATGTTCAGGTGTTGCTGGGTGTGTTTGACGGCCTTGTCGCCAAGGGCGCCACAGTTGTCGTGATCGAACACGATCTCGACCTTATCCGTAATGCCGATTATGTGATCGATATGGGCCCGGGCGGTGGCGATGCGGGCGGGCGAGTCGTCTGCGCCGGCACGCCGGGCGACATCGCGGCCTGCTCCAAGAGCATCACCGGTCGCTACCTCTAACCGAATGTGACAAAGGGACAGTTCCTTGGTCACATTCCCGGAAAGCCTGTTTGGCGCAGGGCCTCGTAGAGGACGATAGCAGCGCTGTTGGAGAGGTTGAGTGCGCTGATGCGGTAGTCGTCCGGGTCGACGAAGTTGCCGCAGATATCCTGTTGAAGGATGGCTTTGTGGCTGTTCTCGGTATGTCCGAGCGATTCCTCGTGGGCTTCCCAGGCCTCGGCGTTGTCAAGCGAATCGCAATCGCGCAACATGGGGATGCGTTCGCAGCGCTCGGGCGCCGCGGCAAGCAGCGGCTCGGGAATCCCCGAGCTCTCGCTGCCAAAGACCAAGTAGTCGCCATCGCGGTAGGTACTCTGCGCATAGGTGCGGCGTGCCTTTTTGGTCAGCAGATGCAGGCGCTCGTCGGCGGGGGAGAGGCCGCTGCGTGCAAGGAAATCCTCCCAGCCGGCATAGGTCGCCACGTCCAAGTTTTGCCAGTAGCCCAGGCCGGCGCGACGTACCGTCTTGTCATCGAGCGAAAAGCCCAGCGGCTCCACCAGATGTAGGCGGGCGCCGGTGACCACGCAGGTACGGCCGATATTGCCCGTATTGGCCGGAATCTCGGGCGCATACAGCACAATGTTGAACATGAATCTCCTTGGCTCAGAACGAAAAACCACCACGAAGGGGACAGGCACCTTCGTGGTGGTTTGGCGGTTACGTAGGCGGAAAAATGCCCGCTTGGATAAACCTAGGCGCGGTGCCAGTCGGTCAGGCAGGCATCGAGGGAGGCGATGAGCGCATCCTTGTCCATGTGACGGCCGATGATGCACAGGCTCGTCATGCGGTCGCCCGTCTCGTCGTCCCAAATCTGCATGATCTCAGGGTTCTCGTCGATGATCTTCTGCTTCTCGCCCTCGGGCGCCGAGTCGACAAACAGGCCGTTCTCCATCAGACGCATCTGGTGGCCGGCCTGCTCAAACATGTAGCACATGTCCGGATCGCCGGTCTGCCACAGCGGACCCTTGACGCGGATGACCTCGTCGGGCCACTCCTGCTCAACAAAATCGGTGAACTTCTGCAGGTCAAACGGCTTGCGGCGCGAGTACACAAAGGTCTCGATGTCGTACTCGAGCACCTCGGGGTCGTCGTGCTCCTCGGGATGCTCCATGGCCTCGATCCAAGCGGCGGAGTTGTAGGCGCGCATAAAGTCGAAGCGGTCGGTGTCGAGCAGCTCCTCCATGGGAACCTCGCCGTTTTGCGCCTCGACGATCACGGCGTCCTTCTGCAGGCTGCGCACGATGGCCTTGAGCTCGGCGATCTGCTCAGGCGTCACGGTGTCGGTCTTGTTGAGGATCAGCGTGGAGCAGAATTCAATCTGCTGGATGAGCAGGCTTTCGATGTCGTCCTCGTCGATATCCTCAGCCAGCAGGTCGCGACCGCCGTTGAACTCGTCGTACATGCGGGCACAGTCGACCACGGCCACGATGTTATCGAGCGCGAGCTTGGGCTCGCCGCCTACCTTGGCCTCGTCGCAGAAGCTCGAGATGGTGTAGGCGATGGGGATGGGCTCGCAAATGCCCGATGCCTCGATGATGATGTAGTCGAACTTGCCCGAATCGGCGATGCCCTGCAGCTGGTTGGCCAGGTCATCCGAAAGCGTACAGCAGATGCAGCCGTTGGTGAGCGGGATGAGGTCGTCGGTCTCGGAAAGGCCGCCGTCGGCGATGAGGCTGGCGTCGACGTTGATCTCGCCGATATCGTTGACGATCACGGCGGCGCGGATGCCGCCGTCGTTAGCGAGGATGTGGTTGAGCAGCGTGGTCTTGCCGGCACCGAGGTATCCGGTAAGCATGATGATCTTCACGGGTTTGTTGGGCATGTGCCCTCCTTTGTTAGACATGGCTTACAGTTGAATCTTATGCCAAACGCCTGCTCTTATACCCACGCGCCGGCAAATAACACAGGCTACTCCCAGGCTCCCCATACATCGGGGCAATAACCGACGGTGGCCTTTTTGCCGTTGCGCACGATGGGCTCGGCTAGAACCTGCTGGTTCTCGAGCAACTTGTCGAAGCGCTGGCTAGGGGTGAGGTGCTGGATGAGCGCGAGCGTCTCCTCGTCCTTGGCCTTGGGGTTGAGCAGCTTGTCGATGCCGCCGACCGCCTGCATCACGCTCGTGAGCTCGCCTTTGCTCATCTCCTTTTCCTTAAGGTCGATAAACTGCACCTTGATGCGGCGCTCCTTAAAATAGCGCTGGGCCTTCTTGGTATCGAAGGACTTCTTGGTGCCAAAAATCTGGATATTCATGTTCCGCCGTTCTAACGAATGAAGTTGGTCCTGGCGCGGTCGGCCTCGGGGGCTTCGATGCCGGCGGCCTGTCCTGCCTCGATACAATGCAGGAGCCAGGCCATGTTCTTGCCGATGTTGCGCATGGTGGCCAGACCCTCGGCATCTCCGTCGGCGTCGCCGGGCACGCAGCCAAACACGTTGTTCCAGTACGTGGACGCTACCACAGGCATCTGGTTGATGGTGAAGTACTTATTGAGCACGTCGAAGGTCGTCGACGTACCGCCGCGACGGGCGACGGCGACGGCAGCGCCCGGCTTGTGTGCAAAAGCTTTGCTACCGGCATAGAATGCGCGATCGAGTGCCGAGAGAATGCGTCCGCTGGGATGCGCATAGTAGACGGGGGAGCCAAAGACAAAGCCATCTGCCTGCTCGGCGGCAGCGATGAGCTCGTTCACCACGTCGTCGTCAAAGGTGCAGCGACCGCCAAGCTTGCCGCACTGACCGCAGCCGATGCAGTCGCGGATGGGCTTGGCGCCCAGTTGGAATACCTCGCTGTCGATGCCCTCGGCTTTAAGTTGCTCGGCGACTTCGGCGAGCGCGCGAGCGGTGTTGCCGTTTGCCTTGGGGCTGCCATTGACCAAAAGAACCTTCATCACAAACTTCCTCTGCTGTTGGTGACTTCTGCAGAGGATTATCGCACGATGGGGGAGGCGGTGCGGGCGTGGTGCTAATCCAGTTTGGTACCTGGCACCTGCACGGCTTTCCCGAGCAACACTTTGAGCTCGTTCAAAATGGAAACGGGCTGTCGGTCGACGGTATCCAGATGAAGCGTGGCCACGCGAAGGGGCGGCTGATATTCAAACGAGCCAAAGAGCACGGGAGAGCCCAGGAACCGCTCGATTTCCTTTGCGATCGCGTCGGTCTCTTCGGGATCGAATTCGTCGAAAAGCGCCACGAACATCGGTCCGGTCGAGCGGAACAGACGACCCTTACCGCGCGAACAATCCATGAGGCAGGCGGCGCTCTCCGCCAAAACGCGGTCGCCCGCATCAAAGCCAAAGCGGGCATTGACCTGAGCGATATCGTCGATTTTAATGGCGACCAAGCCCGCCTTGCGCGCGACGCGACGCATTTCGCCAATGGCGTTGACCAGGGCGTGGATGTCGCCCAGGCCGGTCACGGAATCGGTCGTATCTGCCAAGCTGCGGTTGATAATCATGCCCACGTACATGTTGGGCTCGGTATCGGTGCCGTCCAAGCGGTAGCCCGTGCAGTCGCAAAGCACGTATGCTTCGGTGGCATCCATCACGCGATACTGCATGTAGTGGAAGTGCCACGTACCGTTTATCACCATGTCGAGCTCGGCGCGTACGTTGTCGCGGTCCTCGGGGTGAACGCGGGCAAGCCACAAGTCGAGTGAGTTGTAGGGATGCTGGGAGGGCAGGTCAAAATCGCGTACGGCATTAACCGACCATTGTGATTCGCCCGTATCGAGATTGAGGATAAACGGATAGCGCGTCTCGGAGCTCATAGAGATCGCTTGGAATACGCGGTCGTTGCACGGAAGCTGCTCGGCAATTGGGTGTGGCGGCGCGTCATTGTCTTTCGGTTGCTGCACACGATGCATAAGCTTATAGCGATACATCTTGCGATCGGCATCCATCGTCATCTGGCGACGCGTGTCGCCGGCAAGTGGATTGACGCGCGAGCAGCCAAAGCTAAAGCTAGCGATCATGGGCGCCTTGCCACCTGAGCTCGCCTCGATCAGCCCGGCACGTACCTGCTCCAAGCGCTGCTCGAGTTCAGTCTCGTTTGCAGAGAGCGAGATAAGCACAAACTCGTCTCCACCGATACGGAACAGCATCTCATCGTGCTCCATGGTTTCGGAGAGCGTGCGACAGATGCTCAGAATATAGCGATTGCCTTCGGCGTGGCCAAACCTATCATTGCAATGCTTGAGATGGTCGATGTCAATATAGGCGCAGGTGAAGGGGTCGCCTTTGCGCCAGAGCTGCTCGACGTGACGGTCGAGTCCGCCACGGTTGTCCAAGTTGGTGAGCGGATCGATATAGGCGTTGCACTCAAGCAGCTGGCGCTCTTGTTGCAGGATGGCATGCGTCTTTTGCAGTTGCTCACCAACGGCGCGTAGCTCAGCAGGCAGCACGGAAACATCGAGTTCGGCGGTCGAGACACCATTCGCAAGTCGCTGAAGATAGGCAATAATCGATTGCTCGCCCAAGCGATATGACTCGTTCATGATGGATAACCTCCTTGGGTGACAGGATGCTCCGTATCATATCCCCAATTCGGTTTGAATTGGGGATATAAGTTAGCTAATGGAGACAAATGTCCCCTTCGGCGGTGGTGTTTTGCGCGCGAGCGTATCAGTTGTTTTTGCCACCATCGAGCAATGCCTCAAAATCATTCGCCGGCATGGGGCAGTAGTAGAGGAAGCCCTGAGCGTAGCGGGCGCCCATGTGGCATAGTATGTTTGCCTGCTCATTTGTCTCGACGCCTTCGACCACGACGGGCAGATGGAGCGACTGCGCCATCTCGAGCATCGATGACACGATCTGCGCGCTGCGGCCTTGATCGCGGTCGGTGGGCACAAAGGTGCGGTCGAGCTTGATGACGTCGACGTTGACGTTCTTGAGCATCGCGAGCGTGGACTGGCCGGTGCCAAAATCGTCCATATAGGTCGAGAAGCCGCGGGTGTGCAGGTCGGCTGTCAGTTTGTCCACGGCCTCGGACTCCCCCGTATAAGCCGTCTCGGTGATCTCGATACGCATGAGCTCGGGCGGTAGGTTGTATTGGGCGGCGAGCGCCTCCATATGTTCGGCAACGTCGCAGGCAAGGATATCCACGCGCGACACATTAAGCGAGACCGGAACCACGCAAAGTCCTCGATCGATGCGCTCGCGCAGCCACGAGGCGACACCCTGCCAAATGTACTTGTCGAGCGTCACCACAAAGCCGCTTTCCTCGAGCGCCGGGATAAAGGACGCAGGTGGAATCAATGATCCATCTTTGTCAATCCAGCGGGTGAGTGCTTCGGCGCCAATGATCTCGCCGGTTTCCATATCAACCTGGGGCTGCAGGTAGTAGGTGATGCGGTCGTTTGAGAGCGCATACTGGAACTCGGTGAGGGTGCGGTGAAACGCCACCTCGCGCTTGTATTCCTCGGGGCGAAAGACGGCGATGCGATCCTTAAAATCGTTTTTGGCGCGCCGATTGGTAAACATGGCCTTGGCCTGCGCGTCGATGGTGATTTCCTCGTTGGGGTCGATGGGGCAAACGCCCATGGACGGCCAGAAACCCACGCCGTCATCATGCTTGGCCACGGCGGCGCGAACGCGGTTATAGATTTGATGGACGGTGTCGTGCTCAAAGGGGATGAGAATGCAAAAGTCGTCTTGGCCCCAGTATCCTGCGACGCCCATCTCGGCATTCTCGATGTCTTTGAGGACCGTGCCCACATCGGCGAGCACGCGGTCGCCCTCGGCCTGTCCGTGCCATTCGTTAAACAGTCGCATATGACCCATGTCGACGGTGGCGATACACCAAGCGCCGCCGTGCCTTGTCTTAAGAAATGCGTTGGCACGCCGCATAAACTCACTGGGTCGATAGAGGCCCGTGAGCGTATCGATGCGTTCGGCGACGGCGCTTTTGCGCTCAATCTCGGGTATGGGGAGGCTGTCGTTGGGTGCAAGCCCGCCGGCGGTGCGAAGACGACGGTCGAGTTCGCCTAAAACAGCGGTCGCTTGATTGATTAAGCGCTCGTAAAAGGCCGGGACGACAAGACAGACGGGGGTAATGGTGTCGTTCGCGATTCGAACAGGAGCGAAAACGGCCTCTTTAAGATGATGGGTCAGTTGCTCGAATGCCTCGTGGTCCAGATCGTTGCTGAGCACGACGAACTGGGCGTTTCGCGAGCGGAAGACGCGACTTCTGCCGCGGGTGATCGATAACATGCGGCCTGCGTATTCGGCGAGCATGTTGTCGACAGCCTCGGCCCCGTAGAGCTCGTTGAACTTTGCCGTGCCACAAACGCGGACCGCTATAAGCCCCGTCTCGCAACGGTCGCGACGGCAGGCATCGATAGCGTTGATCAGCATACGCTGTGTTCCGAGGCCCGTGGCGGCGTCGACGGTCTCGGCGAGTGAGTGGTTAACAAGTTCGCCGACATAGAGCGAGGGGGTATTTCCGTCGCCGTCGATGCGAAACCCGCGAGCGCGGCAGAGGACGTAGTCGCCCGCGGCATTGCGCATGCGGTACTGCATGACGCGGCGGTGTTTGGAGCCATTATAGATTTGGTCGATGTCGTTGATGTAGGCCTCAAGGTCATCGGGGTGGACGCGCGTTTTCCAGTAATCGTGGCAGTTGTCTACATGCTCAGAAGGAAGACCGAGATCGCGCAGGGCGCCTTGTGACCATAGGGTGCGATGTTTGTCCAAGTTCTCGATAAAGCAATAACGGCCTTCGTTGAGCATCGAAAAGGCGTCAAAAACGCGATCGCTTATTTCGAAGTCGTCGGTGTGGACTTGCGCGATATTGCGTCGATCAAGATGCATGGCATGGCGTAGCTTGTAGTCGTACATGCGATGGTCGGCATCGAGTGTCATGCGATTGGAGACTTCACCCAGGGCGGGGTCGGCGTGCGACACTCCGTAGCTAAACGAGTGAGGCATCTCGGAATCGTTGTTTTTGAGTAGGACCGTTCGGCAGTGTTCCAGGCGCTCGGCGAGGTCGTCCTCGGTCGCAATCGTAGACAGGATGGCAAACTCGTCGCCGCCTATGCGAAACGCCGCCTCGTCCACTTTCATATACAGCTTGAGATAGAGACTTACCTGCAAGATATAGCGGTTGCCCTCGTCATGCCCAAAGACGTCGTTGCAGTGCTTAAGGTTATCGATGTCGATAAACGCCATGGTCACGGGCAGTTCCTGCTCCCAGATTTCCTCTAGGGAACGGGCAAAGCCGCCGCGGTTGCCAAGTCCGGTGAGCTGGTCGGTAAAGGCCGTCCTAATCAGATCATCCTGACGCTCGAGAAGGTCACGGACGGTCTTTTCGAGCGTTTCGGTGTAATTGCTGGCGGTGTCCATGTTGTAAGCGGCTTTCTGAGGTCGGGGCGGATGGCGTCGGGCGAGCTCGTAGTGTACACGCGTCGTTGCTCGGCGCCTTGCGTGTATCCAGGCCCCCGCCTTGCTGCGTTGTTGAGTTACTTTGCCGGCTAATGTTCGCTGTTGATAACAGCTGAGTAGTATAGACAACAGTGCACAATTATATATGGGCGCACATGCTGTGGGCGGCTATTATTCGCCAAACGGCAACGCCTGGGTGCGCATGAAAAATGCGACTGAGTCGATATATGTTGACGGGTATACTTGTCCCGTTTTAAAACGCAGGAACGGAGATGGTCACATGGCACAGCCGGATACGACGCGCACGGTGGGGCTTGCGCTCGAGGGAGGCGGCTACCGCGGTATGTATACGGCGGGCGTGCTCGACGTTTGGATGGAGCGCGGTTTGACCTGCGACCATATGGTGGGTGTCTCGGCGGGCGCGGCGTTTGGCTACAACTTTAAATCGCGCCAGATCGGCCGTGCCATTCGTTACAACAAGGCTTATTGCGCCGACAAGCGCTATGCGAGCGTGACCAGCTGGCTGCGAACCGGCGATATGTTCAATGCCGATTTTGCCTATCACGAGGTGCCTATCGAGCGCGATCCCATCGACTTGGAGGCGTATCGCGCCTGCCCCATGCGATTTACGTGCGTGTGTACCGATATCGAGACGGGCAAGGCCGTCTACCACGATCTACCGTATGGCGACGAGCGCGATATCGAGTGGATCCGGGCGTCGTCTGCCATTCCTGTGGCGACGCGTCCCGTTGCTATTGACGGGCATAAGTATCTGGATGGTGGCGTGGCTGATTCTATTCCCAGCTCATGGCTGTTTGCGCAGGGGTATGACCGCAATATCGTGGTACTCACGCAGCCGGCGGGCTTTGTGAAGCAGCCCAACAGCGTGATGCCCATGCTGCGGCGCGTGTTCCGTCACTATCCGGAGTTTGTTGCAGCGCTTGAGCATCGGCATGAGGTCTACAATGCCACGCTCGATGACCTGGCACGTCGAGAGGCTGCCGGGGAAATCTTTGTGGTGCGGCCGAGCGAATCGGTGAAGGTGCCGTCGCTGTGCCGCGAACCGGATGAGCTCGAGCGCATCTACCAGGTCGGCCGCCACGATGCAGAGGCGACTTTGCCGGCGTTGGAAGCGTATCTGGCGGGGTAGGACAAGCTGCCGCGGACTCGGCGGAAAGCGCGTCCCAGAATGAGCGCTCAGAACGGGCTACAGTTTCCCAAACGGTGGGGTTTCGGAAAGTTCGTCCCGGAATATGCGTTCAGACTGGGATGCGGTTTCCCGTTAAGCCTCTATATGGAAAGCGCATCCCAGAATGGGTGTCCAAACTGGGATGCGCTTTCCATTGCTGAAGATATGAAGCTGCAAATCGGCTGCTCGACTTATGCTTATGCCTGCTGCCAGGTATCGACGAGCTCCTTGGCTGCGGCGTGGGGGTCGTCGGCACTGCAGACGGCGCTCACTACGAAAAAGCCGTCGACGCCAGTGGCCTTGAGCTGCGGTAGGTCGGCCGTCTTGACGCCGCCGCCCACCACGATGGGCACGGGGCTTGCCGCGTGGAGTGCGGCCAGGTCCTCAAAGCTCTTGGTGATGATGGAGCCGTCGGCCGCGCGTCCGCAGTCGCGCTTGGTCTCGGTCTCGTGGAGCGGGCCGATGCCCAGGTAGTCGACCAGGCTCATGTCGGCGGTCTTGACGTACTCGAGCATCTCCTCGCAACGGGCCGAAAGGCCCACAATGGCATCGGGGCCCAGCAGCTTGCGGCAGACCTCGACGGGAATGTCGCTCTGGCCTACGTGCACGCCATCGACGGCAATGCCCTGCTCGCGCGCGGCAAGCACACAGTCCAGACGGTCATCGATTAACAGGGCGACCTGACCGGTCTTGCCGGCCTGTGCGATTGCCTGTGCGGCGTCGTCGGTCAGCGCAATGATCTCGCGGGCGCTTGCCACCTTGGAGCGCACCTGGATGCAGGTAAAGCCGGCGTCGAGTGCCTGGGCCACCACATCGCTCACGGGGCGTCCGAGGGTGTTTTCGGGGCCGAGTACCAGATAGGCCGAGATATCAAGGTTGTCGCGGATGCTCATTGTGCTTCCTCCTGCTTTTTGATCTGTGCTTCCATGCGCTTGAGTTTGCCGGTCATGGTGTCGGTAAATCCGGGTCGAATATCGGCTTTGAGCACGACTTCGGTGCGGATGCCCTTGCTCGCCAACACAAAGGTCGCGTCGCGCACGACCTGCATGACCTCGTCCCAGTCGCCCTCGATCTCGGTGAACATCGAGGTGGTGCGGTTGGGAAGGCCGCTCTCGCGAATGACGCGCACGACCTCGGCGACCTCGGCGGACAGCTCGTCGCCGGTGCCGCATGGGGCGATGGCCACGGCGACGAGCGTGTTCATGCCGGCATTGGTTGCGGGTTCGGACATGGCTTATGCCTCCTCGAGCTCGAGTCGGTTGTCGGCAATATCCTGGGCGGTTGCGCGGTAGAGCTCGTCGATAAAGGCGACCTTAAAGCTTGCCGGGGCATCGGCGACGGCGGCGGCACGCGTGCCGGCAACGTTGTAGACGGCGGTGCCGCAGACTGCTGCCGTAAACGGATCGGTAGCACAGGCGTACACGGCCAGCACGCCGCCCTGCGAGCAACCGCAGCCGGTGATCTTGGACATGAGCGGGCTGCCGCCGTGGGATTTGGCCACGGTCGTGCCGTCGGTAATCAGGTCGACTTCGCCCGAGACCACAACGGCGCCGCCGGTGTAGCGAGCGAGCGCCACGGCGGCATCGCGGGCGGCGTCGACCGTGTCGGTGGTATCGACACCACGTACGCGGCTCAGATCGGCCGACTCGCCCTCAAGACCCCACAGGCCGGAGAGTGCGATGATCTCGGAGGCGTTGCCGCGTACGATGGCGGGCTTGTACTGCTTGAGCTCGTTTACCAGCTGGGTGCGCAGGCTACCGATGCCCAGACCCACCGGATCGAGCACCCAGGGCTTGCCGGCGTCGTGTGCCGCCTTGGCCGCGCGGGGAATCGTCTGCTCGTAGATGGGGAAGAGCGTGCCCATGTTGAGATAGATGGCGCCGCCGCCGGCAACGAGCGCCTCGCCCTCGTCGGGCAGATAGACCATGGCGGCCGAACCGCCCACGGCGAGCTGCGCGTTGGCGACAAAGTCGATCGTCACCGTGTTGGTGATGGAGCCGGCCATCGGATTGGTGGCGCGAATCTCTTCCACGGCCTTGACCATATGTTGCTTAAGCTGTTCCGAATCAATCACTGCACATGCCTCCTTGGCATAGAAAAGGGGCGCTGTGCATAGACAGCGCCCCTGTAAAGGCGGCATGCTCCCTACGCCAGCATTAACTGACAGGTTCAAAGGATTGGGCCCTATGCCCTCTCAGCCTTGTGGTTTGCACCGCCGGCACTCCCGCATCGAATCTGTTGTTCCCTATACTAGCGCACCTGCCAATATGGGACAGGTTTATTTTGGCAGGTGGCAACAGGGGCGCTGCATTTTCCCAGATAAAACCTGCCAAGATAAACCTGTCCCTTATTGGCAGGTCGTTACAATAGACGGGATAAAGAATGACCGAGGGGACCTTATGATCAAACTTGTGCTGACCGATATGGACGATACGCTGATTCCTGCTGGACACGATGGCGCCAGCGACTGCGCCATCGAGGGCATTCATGCCATGCAGGCGGCGGGCCTGCATTTTGGCCCGGTTTCGGGTCGCCAGCCGTCCGCGATGAGCTGGATGTTCCGCAATCGCTCCGAGTGCTTCTCGACCGGTGCGTTTTGCAACGGCCAGGTGATGTTTGTCGATGGCGAGGCGGTTGCCTCGCGCGCAACTGATAACGATGCCCTTATGCGCCTGGCCGACTACCTGGAGCAAGAGACCGACGATACCTATTTGAAGGTCTACCGTCTGGGTGATGACTTTTGGGACAACGACGCCTATTGCGTGACAAGCGATCCCGAGCGTGTGCGTCGCGCCATGGAGTCAGGCGGCAACGCGTGGCTCAAGGGCGAAGAGGCTCCCTGTCGCCCTGTCGTTGACGATGCCCCGGTATACAAGGCGAATATCTGGAGTACCCGTTCGCGCGAGGAGCTCGCCGGGCTGCGCGAGCGTGTTGCCGCCGAGGTGCCGGAGCTCTCGCTCGTGTTTCCCAACAACCGCGTGCGCCTGTTCGACGTTCTTCCGACCGGCTGGGACAAGGGCTGTGCTGCGCTGGAGCTGGCGCGCGCTTTGGGCCTGACGCCCGACGAGGTGGCCGTATTCGGCGATTCCGATAACGATTTGCCCATGATCGATGCCGTTCCCAATTCCGTTGCAGTCGCCAATGCCAACGAGGCCGTCACGGCTGCCGCGCGCTGGCATATCGGCGCTGCGGCAGATGATGCGGTTGCCGGGGCTCTGCATCAGATTGCCGCCTGCGCCGCGACGGGGGAGATGCCGTCGTTTATGCGTCAGATGGACGCGACGGGTTTCGACGTCACGAACGTCTAGGGAGAAAGCCATGAAGCTCCAGCAGCTCAGATATGTCGTCAAAGTTGCCGAATGCGGCAGCATCACCGAGGCCTCGCGCCGGCTCTTTGTGTCGCAGCCTTCGATTACCGCGTCAATTCGCGATCTCGAAAACGAGATGGGTGTACACATCTTTGAGCGCACCAACAAGGGCGTCATTGTGTCCGAGGAAGGCGAGACCTTCTTGGGCTACGCGCGCCAGGTGCTCGACCAGGCCGACCTGCTCGAGGGCAAGTACAAAGGCACGTCCGAGCAGGTGCCGCACTTTAGTGTGAGCTGCCAGCATTATTCCTTTGCCGTTAATGCATTTGTCGATGTGATCCGCGAGTTCGATGCCGCGCGCTACGACTTTACCCTGCGCGAGGAGCAGACCCACGAGATTATCGAGGACGTCGCGCATATGAAAAGCGAGCTCGGCATCCTGTATCTGTCGGAGCACAATCGCGAGGTCATCGAGCGCATGCTGGCGGCCAACGAGCTCGTATTCGAAGGACTCTTCTGCGCTACGCCGCATGTCTTTGTGTGCTCCGACCATCCGCTGGCGGGTCGCTCGAGTGTGACGCTCGAGGACTTGGAAGACTACCCGTTCCTGTCCTATGAGCAGGGTAGCTACAACTCGTTTTACTATTCCGAGGAGCTGACCTCGACCTTTGAGCGCCGCAAGAATATCCGCGTGCGCGACCGTGCGACGCTGTTCAACCTGGCCATGGGCCTCAACGGCTACACGGTCTGCTCGGGCGTGATTAGCCACGAGCTCAACGGTCCCGGTATTATCTCCATCCCGCTCGATGTGGACGAATACATGGAGATTGGCATCATCACACGCAAGAACACGACACTTACGCGCTACGGTCGGGCCTATATCGACGCGATTCGTCAGCATATCTAGGGTGCTGTGCTCCGCACGGTTCAAGTCTCTTTATGGCAATCCAGACTGATATAGGAAGCATCTATATCAAACTGTTATAAACATATATTTTACGATGTCCATATGAGCGCTCATACTCTGTCCCAGTAAAGCAACCAATGCAAAGGGAGATATCTATGAGCACTTCGATTCAACCGAACGCGCCGTTTCGTGCCGATATCGTCGGCAGTTTTCTTCGTCCGCAGGCTGTAAAGGACGCCCGTGCCGCCTATGTCGCGGGTAAACTCGACGCTTCCGGCCTTAAGGCCGTCGAGGACGAGGCCATCCGCGACTTAGTGGCCAAGCAGAAGGCTGCCGGCCTGCAGGTGATTACCGATGGCGAGCTCCGCCGCAGCTACTGGCACCTCGATTTTATGTGGGGCCTCAACGGCATTGAGCGCCGCGCCTCGCGCACGGGCTACATGTTCCACGATGAGGAGACTACCGCCGACACCGCCGTGGTAACCGGTCCCATTAGCGGCGAGAATCATCCGTTCGTCGAGCACTTCAAATTTATCAAGTCGCTCGAGGGAGAGGGCCAGGTCGCGCGCCAGACCATTCCGGCGCCGATCCAGACGTTCTCCGAAGTCACACTCGACCGCTGCGATGGCCAGCAGGAGAGCCTGCACGCCGTCTACAAGACCGACGAAGAGCTCGTCGATGCCATTGCCGCAGCATACCGCACCGTGATTGCCGACTTGTATGCCGCGGGCTGCCGCAACATCCAGTTTGATGACTGCACCTGGGGCATCTACTGCGATACCGATTTTGTTGCCAAAACCGGCATGAGCCCGGTCGACCTACAAAAGGTAAGCGAGCTGGGCGTGGCGCTCAACAATGCCGCCATCGAGGGCAAGCCCGACGATCTGGTTATCAACACGCATGTATGCCGCGGCAACTACCACTCCACCTACGCTTTTGAGGGCGGCTACGACCCCATCGCGCCGTACCTGTTTGCGCATGAGGACGTTGACGCGTTCTATCTGGAGTTCGACACGCCCCGCGCCGGTGGTTTTGAGCCGCTCAAGTACGTTGCTCCCGGCAAGAAGGTCGTGCTGGGCTTGGTGACCACCAAGGCGGCAGAGCTCGAGAACGAGGATGTTATCGTCGAGCGCATCCGCGAGGCGGCAAAGTACGTGCCGCTCGAGAACCTGTATCTGTCTCCGCAGTGTGGCTTTGCCAGCTGCGAGATTGGCAATAAGCTGACCGAGGACGAGCAGTGGGCAAAGATTGCGCTGGTCAGGCGTATTGCCGAGCGCGTTTGGAAATAGCGCTAGCGTTTGCAGGTGGCGGCGCGTGCGAGGTACTGCATATCGCGTACAATGGTTCGGATCGTATCGTTCGGGCAGGTTATCCGATATGCCTGATCGCCCTTCCATTCGAAAGGACTTCCATGTCCCAGTCTTCGACGCCCGCCGTCACCGATGCCATCTACGATGCATCGTCGCTCGGCCGCCCGCGCATGTTTGTGTTGGGTTTGCAACACATGTTTGCGATGTTCGGAGCCACGGTGCTCGTGCCCGTGCTCACCGGCCTTTCCGTTTCGGCGACGCTTCTGTTCGCCGGCATCGGCACGCTGCTGTTTCATTTTCTATCGCGCGGTAAGGTGCCCGCGTTCCTGGGCTCCTCGTTTGCCTTTATCGCGGGTTATGCCGCCATTGCGCCCAACGGCGAGGCTGAGCTTTTGCCCTACGCTTGCCTGGGCGTAGCTTGTGCCGGCCTGCTCTATCCGGTGCTTGCGGCCCTGTTCCGCGCCTTTGGCGCCAAGCGTGTCATGCGTTTCTTCCCGCCGGTGGTGACCGGTCCCATCGTCATTTCCATCGGCCTGATCTTGGCAAGCTCTGCTATCGCCAACTGCCAGACCAACTGGTTTGTTGCTGCTATTGCCGTTGCCGTGATCATCATCTGCAACATTTGGGGCCGCGGCATGGTCAAGATCGTGCCGATTCTGCTGGGCGTTGTGGTGAGCTATGCCGTTGCGGCGGTGCTGGGCGAGGTTGATTTTTCGGGGGTTGCCGCCGCGCCGTGGGTCGGTCTACCTGTCGTGTGGGACAACACCGTGTTCGCGCTCTTTGGACCGCAGTTCGATAGCAGTCTTGCCACGACGGCCATTATCACCATCATGCCACTGGCCTTTGCGACCATGATTGAGCACATTGGAGATATTTCCGCCATTGGCTCTACCTGCGAACGCAATTACATTGCCGATCCCGGTCTGCATCGCACGCTGCTCGGCGATGGCCTGGCGACTATCTTGGCATCGCTCTTCGGCGCCCCTGCCAATACGACGTATGGTGAGAACACCGGTGTGCTTGCCCTGACGCGCGTGTTCGACCCGCGCGTGATTCGCATTGCCGCCTGCTGTGCCATTGTACTTTCGTTCTGCCCCAAGTTCGCTGCTGTGATCGCTGCTATGCCGGCATGCGTTATCGGTGGCGTGTCGCTTGTGCTCTACGGCATGATCAGTGCCGTGGGCGTTCGCAACCTTATCGAGAACCAGGTTGATTTCCAGAACAACCGCAACGTGCTGGTGGCGGCTCTGGTGCTCGTGCTTTCGCTCGGCATTGCCTACAGTACCGCCGGTGCCATCGTGCTGGAGCTGGGCGGCGTGACGATTTCGCTTTCGGGCCTTGCCGTGGGCTCGCTGGTGGGCATTGTGCTCAACGCCATCCTGCCAGGTAATGACTTTGAGTTCGATACTTCCGAGCTTGAGGAGACTGCTGAATAGTAGCTGCGTTCAGCCAAATTAAAAATGGCGTCCATGCGTATGTACGCGTGGGCGCCATTTTTAATGCGTCAGTATCCAGTGGATGCCGCGCGCCATGCGCAGGTCAGTTTGGGTAAAGTGATTGCCGGGGTTGAGCTCCAGCATTGTTGGAATGTCACGCTCGATAAACAGCTCTTCCATCGCGCGCGTATCGTCGAGTACGTGCCGCATCATGCGGTTGGGCGTCTTGGTTTCCTTTTTACCGAGTGACAGATAGACGGCGTCGGGCGTAGCTGTCATCGTGCGCTCGCGCGCGTAGTCGATAAAGCCGGGGAACCACAGCGACCCCGATGCACTCGCCGCGCGCTCAAAGACATCTGTTTGCCAAAGTGCCCACAGTGCAAAAAGACCCGCCAAGGAGTAGCCGGCAACGCCGCGCCAGGCGGGCGGTTGCGGGAGCGATGATTCGGCCTCTGGGATTATCTGCTTCAACAACTCGTCAAGAAAACCAGCGGCCTGTCCACCAAAGGGCTCGGCATCGCGCACGGTTCCGTCGCATCCCCAGGGGCTCAGCTCGCGATTCCAGTTGAGGCTGCCAATGCCGACAAGCGTGAAGGGCGGGCAGTTGAGCTCTCGGCAGCGTTCATAAACCTCCGTGCCGTCGCCCATGACCACGGGAAGATAGATGACTGGTGCGCTTTCGGCATGCTGTGCATGAACGGTTATCTGCTTTTGATGCGCTTCCATGACGGGCTTCTCTCGGCGTTGTGATATCGACGGCCCCCATTGTCGCACGCCGGCTCATGCAGGTTGGGCTAGACCAAAGACAATCTCGTGCATACCCTGCGGACGCATATGGAAAACGCCACCGCCGGAGGGGAGCTCGGCGGTGGTGTTGTTAAACGGTGCTGGGACTCGGGGCCTTCGCGGGAGCTGCCATGTGCGCAGAGGCGTCTAAGAGCGCTTGCGGCTCGCCATGGTGCCTGCGGCGATAGCGGCTGTTCCCGCAAGGACGGTTGCCACGATGGCCGCACCCGAGGTGTCGCCGGTTGCCGCGAGCACGCCGGTAGTCTTGGCTTTCGTGATTGAAGCCGCAACGGCCTTGGTCGGCTTTGAGCACTCAGGCTTGGGGTTCTGCTTGGACTCCGCGGGCTTGCTTTCTGCGGGCTTGGTCTCGTCGGGCTTGGGGTCTTCCGGCTTGGCTACCTCGGGAGGTGCGATGACCATGCTCTTGGCGACAGCTTCGTTATAGGGGGAGTCGATCACAGCGTCGCCCGTGCCGATGGCTTGGCCTGCCTCGTAGATGCCGTCACGGAGCTTGCGATAGTCAATGACCTTGCCGCCTTCGGGCGTCTGGATGGCGGCGTTCTCAATCTTGATGGTGCCGATTGTCTTGCCGTCAGCGCTCATGGCACGGGCAAAGATTGCCGCTGTATCTCCTTCGGCCGTTACCTTGCTGCGGATGATCGAGATGACTGCGGGTGTGACGCCCTCGCTGGTCTGGGCGATGATGCCGATGTTCTCGCCTTGGGGCTCGGGGCTCGTCTCACCATCTTGGTTTTCGCTGTAGGGGATGGGGCCGTCGCCGTTCTCGACATAGCGGGCTATGGCCTTGACAACGGAGTCGCTGATGTAGGTGTGGCCACCCTCCTCGTTGGGTCGATCGTTTCTGGTGGAGAATGCAGCCGAAACCTCGCCTTCCGCAAACGCGTCCACGGTGGAGCCGTTCTTGACGACGATGTCGTCTTGGTAGGTGAAGAGGGCGATGGCGTCACCGTATCTGCCTTTACCTGCACGGACCGTCACGTTTGCATGATCGAGGGTGATGCCCTTGTGGGCATAGACGCCATATTCAACACCGTTTACGTTGAGGGAGGCGTTTGTGGCTGCGAGGCTGCCCTTGGCCTCGACGGCAGCGTCTTTCTCGGAGCTTGCCTTGACCTGGCTGCCGTCCGAGATGTTGATATTGCCGCCGCTCCAAAGGGCCTCACCATCAGCTGAGCTTGCCTCGACCGTCCCGCCACCCTTGATGGTGAGGTTCTTGTCGGTTCCAATACCCTTGTCCTCGGTAGCCCTGGCGGTGACGGCTCCGCTGTCGTCAATCGTGATATTGCCGTTTGCCCTGATGCCATCCGATGCACCCGTGGCGTTGACGTTGCCCGAACCTTTGATAGCGAGATCACCCCCGGCATTGATGGCATCAAACCCAGTGCTCGTGGCGTTGACGGATCCGGCTCCGTCGATGTTGATATTACCCGTGGAGAGGATAGCGTCCTCAGTAGATGTCACGCTGAGCGTGCTGCCCGCGTCGCCTTGGATATTGAGCTCGGCATTCTCGTTAGTGCCATGAGAAACGTTGATGCTTTCGATCCATTCGGCAGTGACGATGTTGGTTCCCGAGTAATTCACGTTGAGCTTGCCTGCGGCCTGGATCTCGCCGCCGTTATAGTTGTTGAGCTTCAAGTCGTCGGCGCCGTCCCACGACCAGGTACCGGCCTCGTCGCTCGCCGCGGTGTTGTACTTGTTGCCGCCGACCTTGACCCATTCCGCTGCGAGCGAGACGCTCGGCATGAGCAACGAGCTCACCGTGAGCGCGCACACGGCGCCCGCGACGATGCGGCGCGTCACGCGGCGCCAGCTGCCGTGCGCGAGTCCTATGCGACGGCGAACGTCGGGTTCGGCAACATGGGTTCCGGCGGTAGCGTCATTGCGTTTGGGGGTCGTGAACAAGGCTGCCATGGCTGCTCCCGTTCTCATAGGGCCTATACGACTAGATTCAGCGTATCTGCTGGATGTTGCCGGCGGTAGTGCCGTTTGGAGGGCAAAATGGCCAAAATGGGGGAGAAATAGGCCGCACGCCGGCGCAGGGACCGGCGCTAAAAGAAAAGCGCGGGGCCGCATGGCGACTCCGCGCTTTATTGTTCAGCTTTTGCAGCCTTGCCCTCACGCTACGAAGAAGTAGACGAGGAAGGCAAGGGCCGCGACCCACCCGTCCTGTGCGAAAAAGTGTTTACGAGCGTTTGCGACTCGCCAGGGCGCCTGTGACGATAGCGGCCGTTCCTACAAGGGCGGTCGCTATGATGGCTGCGCTCGAGGCGTCGCCGGTTGCCGCGAGTTTGCCGGCGGTCTTGGCTCCCGTGGCTGCAACTGCAACGGTCTTGATCGTCTTCGCGCCCTCGGACTTGGAACCCGGCTTGGTCTCGCCGGGCTTTTCCTCGGGTTTGGTCTCCTCGGGAGGCGCGATGAGCGTGTGCTTGGCGACTGCTTCGTTGTAGGGGGAGTCGATCACGGCGTCGCCCGTGCCGATGGTTTGACCCGCCTCGTAGACGATGCCGTCGCTGAGTTCTTCCTTGTTGCGATAGTCAATGACCTTGCCGCCTTCAGGCGTCTGGATGGTGGCTCCTTCGATTTCGATGGTGCCGATCGCCTTGCCGTCCGCGCTCATGGCAAGGGCGAAGATTGCCGCCGTGTCTCCCTTGGCCGTGACCCTGCTGCGGACGATCGAGATGGTCGCGGGCGTGATGCCCTCGCTGGTCTGCGCGAAGATGCCGATGTTCAGGCCCTCGGACTCAGGGATGATTTCGTCGTTTTGGTCTCCACTGTAGTGGTCGGGGCCGTCGCCGCCGGTCTCGGCATAGCGGGCTATGGCCTTGACAACGGAGTCGCTGATGTAGATATGGCCACCCGCTTCGCCGGAGTAGAAATTACTGGTGGAGATTGCAACCGAGAACCTGCCTTCTGCGAGCGCATCCACAGTCGAGCCGTTCTTGATGACGATGTCGTCCTCATCGGTGAAGAGTGCGCTGACTTCCCCGCCATCTGAGCTTGCGCGGACCGTCACGGTCGCGCCATCGAGCGTGATGCCCTTGTAGACATAGATGCCATACCCAACGCCACTTGCGTTGAGGGAAGCGTTCGTGACCGTGAGGCTGTTTTTACCGTCGATGGTGGCGTCTTCCTCGGAGCTTGCCTTGACCTGGCTGCCACCCGAGATCTCGATACTGCCGTCGGCCCAAATCGCATTGTCCTCGATAGAGCTTGCCTCTACCTTGCCGCCGCCCTTTATGATGAGGTTCTCGTTAGCATCGATACCCTGATCCTCGGTGGCCTTGGCGGTGACGGTTCCGCTGTTGTCGATCGTGATGTTGCCGTCGGCCCTGATGCCATCCGAATCGCCCATGGCGTTAACGTTTCCCGAGCCCTTGATGGTGGCATCGCCCCCGGCATCGATGGCATCGTGCTCGGTGCTCGTGGCGTTGACAGTGCCAGCGCCGTCGATGTTGATGTTGCCGACGGAAGTGATGGCGTCACGAGAAGATGTCACGTTGAGCGTGCTGGACGCGTCGCCCTGAATATTAAGCTCGGCGTTCTCGTTCGCGCCATCCTTAACCTTGATGCCGCGGCCGTCGTCGTTAGTGACGGTGTTGTTGCCCTCGTAGCTCACGTTGAGCTTGCCTGCTGCCTCGATCGCGCCGCCGTTATAGCCGTTGAGCTTCATGTCATCGGCGCCATCCCATGACCAGGTACCGGCGGCGTCTCCCGTGGGGCCCGCGGCCGCTTCGTGGCGGACGCTGCCAACGTCCACCCACTCGGCTGCGAGCGAGATGCTCGGCATGAGCAGCGAGCTTACCGTAAGCGCGCATACGGCGCCTACAACGATGCGGCGCGTCACGCGGCGCCAGCTGCCGTGTGCGAGCAGCGTGCGACGGCGCAGGTCGGGCTCGACAAAATGGGCTCCAGAGGTTTTGTCATTGCGCTTGGGGGTCGTGAACAAGGCGGCCATGGTTACTCCCATCCTCATAGGGCCTATGCGGTTATATCCAGCATATCTGCAGGATGTAGCCGTCGGTAGTGCCGTTTGGAGAGCAAAACGTCCAAAACTTGCGAAGCAATACATCGCGCGTCCGTGTGGTGCCTGGTTTTAAAAGCAAAGCGCGGAGCCGCTCGATGCGACTCCGCGCTTTGCTGTTTGGTATTGCGAATCTTGCGCCTACGCTACAAAGAAGTAGACGAGGAAGGCGAGGGCTGCGATCCACATGAGCGGCTTGATCTTGGATGCCTCGCCCTTAAAGAGCGCGACGACCACGTAGGCGATAAAGCCCAGACCAATGCCGGCAGAGATGGAGTAGGTGAAGGGCACGCCGGCGACAATCATGAACGCCGGGAAGCCCTGCGACACGTCGGACCAGTCGATCTCGGAGGCCTCGCTCATCATGAGGTAGCCGACGTAGACCAGAGCACCGCAGGTGGCGGCGCTGGAAACGATGGTGACGATGGGGGAGAAGAACGCGGCGAGAATGAACAGCACGCCGGTGGTGACGGAGGTGAGGCCCGTGCGGCCACCGTCGGCAGCGCCAGAGGTGGACTCGACGAAGGTGGTGATGGAGGAGACGCCCATAAAGCCACCGGCAGCAGCGGCCACGGAGTCGACGACCAGGATGGGACGGATGTCCTCGACATTGCCGTCCTCGGTCAAGAACTCGCCCTGCTTGGCGACGGCCATCGCGGTGCCCATGGTGTCGAAGAAGTCGCTCATGAGCAGCGAGAAGGCAACGACGAGCAGCATCGGGTCGGTCAGGACCTTCACGATGGCAAGGTTGCCGTCGGCAGTGCTGGCAAACGGGGCGCCGAAGGTCGAGAAGTCGAGCGGTGCGATGAGGCCCTCGGGCGCATGGGTGACGCCCAGCGGGATTCCGGCGATAACGGCGACGATGATGCCGATGAGCAGCGAGCCCGGCACGTTGCGGGAAGCCAGGGCAACCGTCACGACGATGGAGATGATGCCGACGATAAAGGTGGGGGAGGCGATGTCGCCCAGGCCGACGAGCGTACCGGCGCCAGCGGTGATGATGCCGGCGTCGCACAGGCCGATCATGGCGATAAACAGGCCCAGACCCACCGAGATGGCGTGGCGCAGGACCACGGGGATGGCGTCCATGATGGCCTCGCGCAGGCCGCACAGGACGAGCAGCAAGATGACGATACCCTCGAGGAAGATAACGCTCATGGCCACGTGCCAGTCGCCGCCGCACATGGTGGTGGCGATGCCCGCGATCATGGCGTTGATGCCCAGACCCGACGCGCAGGCGAGCGGGCGGTTGGCGAAGATGCCCATGCAGATGGTCATGATGCCGGCGCCCAGGCAGGTGGCGCAGGCGAGCGCTCCCGCATCAATGCCAGCGCCCGAGAGCACTGCGGGGTTGACGGCGATGATGTAGGCCATCGCCAGGAATGTTGTCAGTCCAGCGCGAAGTTCGGTCCCGATTGTGGACTTGCGCTCACTGACGTGAAAAAGTTCGTCCATGCATACCCTTTCCTTGTTCAGCCCCGAGTTTAGGCCGATTGACACGAACTCACTTACTATATCGTCTTTACAACCTTGCTGTTCCTCGCATGTTGATGTTCGGCGCTTTGTAACAGACGGACGGTATTTATCGCATGAAAATGTGTGGGTACCGTATACTTAAGCGGTTACAACGACCCCTATGGAGGAACGTATGATTAAAGAGCTTTGCCACGACGAGGCTATCCTGTCCCAGCGTTGCGAGGTTGCGACCGTCGAGGACGAGTCGGTTGCTCAGGACCTGATCGATACCATCAAGTCGCTCGACGATGCCGGCTGCCTTGCCGCTAACCAGATTGGCGTTACCAAGAAGGTCTGCGTCTACCTGGACGACGCCGGCGAGCCCCACGTGCTCTACAACCCCCGTCTGGTGTTTGGCCTGGGCGCCAGCAAGATGGAGGAGAGCTGCCTGACGCACGAGGAGGTCACCAAGTCCACGCGCTATATCAAGTGCAAGGTTGCCTTTGACCAGATCGTCGACGGCAAGATGAAGGAGTGCCGCCGCGACTACGCGGGCTTTGAGGCGCAGATGGTCCAGCATATGATCGACCACTGTCTTGGAAAGTTGGTCTAAGGGGACCAAAGCACCGCACTTCGTCTCTTTTGGTCCGGGCGTGACATTGTTGTCATGTCCGGGCTTTTGTGTTTAGCGCCTTTTTGTTTGGTGACAATAACCTTAGCAGGACCGTAAAGCTAGGAGGCGCTATGTGCACGAGCATTCGATTTACCGATAATTCTGGCCACATGTATCTGGGCCGCAACCTCGACTGGAGCTTTGACTACGGCCAACAGGTTCGCGTGATGCCGCGCGGGTTCCACATTCCGTATTCGTTTATCGACGATGCGTCGGCGGCACACGCGGTAATCGGCATGTGCATCGATTACAAGAACTATCCCATGTTTTTCGACTGTGGTAACGATGCGGGTCTGGCTGTGGCGGGGCTCAACTTTCCCGGCTATGCCGAGTATGCCGAGGGTCCTGTCGACGGCAAGAACAATATCGCGGCCTATGAGTTTCCCCTGTGGGTGGCAGCGACGTTCTCGACGGTCGATGAGGTCGAGGCCGCGCTGCGCGACACGGTGATTGTCGCCAAATCCGCCGGAGAGGGGCTGGGCGTGTCGCTGCTCCATTGGATTATCGGCGACAGCCAGCGCAGCATCGTGGTCGAGATGATGGCTGACGGCCTGCATGTATACGACGATCCGGTCGACACCCTTGCCAACCAGCCGACCTTCCCGTGGCACATGGAAAACCTGCGCACCTATATCACCGCCACAAGCGATTTTCCGCAGACGGCGACATGGCGTGGCGCCGAGCTTAAGCCCTATGGAGCCGGTGCCGGCATGCGCGGCATTCCGGGCGATTGCTATTCGCCGAGCCGTTTTGTAAAGGCGGCGTACCTCAATGCCAATTACCCGCAAAAGGAGAGCGAGACCGAAAACGTCGTTCGCATGTTCCGCTCGCTCGAGGGCGTGGTGATGATTGAGGGGGCGTCCAGGATGGGCGATGGCAAGTTCGAGAAGACTATCTACACCGGATGCTTTAGCGCGCGCACGGGCAATTATTACTACGCGATGTATGGGGATCCGTCGATTCGTTACGTGAGCCTGATGGATGCCGAGGGCGCGAGCCCCGATAGGCTCGTGGTTCCCGAGCCGCGTCGTTCGTAGCTCACTGGTCCGTTGCGACATAAAACGGCCTCGCACCTCTTATGAGATGCGAGGCCGTTGTCGTCAATGGCTGGTGGCGTGTTAGAAGTTGGCGTCGTTGAACTGGGTGCTCTCGAGTCCGTCGAGTTGCTGTTCGGGCGTATCGGCGACGCTCTCGAGCAGCTCGGTGGGATCGACGTTCATGCTCTTGCCGGCCTCGTTGCCGTTGACCAAGTCGTCCGAGAAGATGTCGACCTCCATTTCCTCGGCCTCTTCGATCTGAACCTCGAGCGGCACCTGGGTGCGCACAAGTTTGACGGCCGGGCGCATGCGGGCAAAGAGCGGTACGTACTCGATGATGATGGCCGAGTTCTCGAGACCGTACCAGCGTGCCGGGCTTCCGCAGGCGCGGCGGACGGCGTACTTGATGGCCATCACGCGGTGGTCATTGCGGTTGATGTCCGTTTCGGGGGCGAGCATCTTGCGCAGCATGCAAAAGCGGAAGTCACCTACGTTGCCGCGCGTCTCGTAGATGGAGTAGGTGTGATGTTGCGGCGGCAGCTCGCCCGATGCCATCAAGTCGCCGACGATCTGACGCAGATAGGCGTTGACGCGCTGGTTGACCTTAAAGCCCAAGTCCAGGCGCACGCGGAACAAAAAGTCCGTGCCAAAGGTCTCGACGGAATACTCGTGCGTATAGGGTTCGTCGGTAACGTGCACGTTGATGAACCAATATGCCTTGGCGCGCTTGGGGTGCTTGTCCAGGATGGAATAGAGCACGTCGCGGTCGAGTGTGAGCGGGTCGGGGCTGTTGGTGAGAAATACCAGATTGTCGGCGAGCACGGGATAGGTCTCGGCATTGCGCAGGCGATTGAGCTGGTCGATGTACTTGGAGACGGGCAGCAGAATCGTCTGCGTGCGCTCGATGGCGGTGCCGCGACGCCACACATACATAAGGCCAAACAGCAGTGCGGCCAAGAAGATCATCACATAGCCGCCGTCAAAGAACATGGTGAGGCACGAGGCGAAAAAGCACAGCTCAATGGCGCCGAAGAGCAGGGCGAAGACGCAGGCGCCCAGCTTGTGCTTGAGAATGCCGGCGATATAGCTCGTCAAAAGCGTGGTGGTCATAAGCATGGTCACGGTAATGGCGAGGCCGTAGGCACTCTCCATGCGCTCGGAGTTTTGGAACAGCAGCACGATGAAGATGCAGCCGACCCACATGATGTTATTGACGAGTGGAATATAGAGCTGACCCTTGGTGTCGCTGGGGTAGTGGATGCGCAGGTGCGGCATAAGGTTGAGGCGCGTTGCCTCGGATACCAGCGAGAACGAGCCGGTGATGAGCGCCTGTGAGGCGATGATGGCCGCCACGGCCGAAAGTACGATGGCAAAGGGGCGTAGGGGCTCGGGGAGCATCATATAGAACGGGTTGACGATATCCATCGCGAGCATCTGGGGGTTGGAGTTATTGGCGAGTAGCCAAGCTCCCTGACCCAGATAGTTGAGGATAAGGGCCGCCTTAACAAATGGCCAGGATGCATAGATGTTTGCCTTGCCCACGTGGCCCATGTCCGAGTAGAGTGCCTCGGCACCGGTTGTCGACAGGAAGACAAAGCCGAGCACCATAATGCCCGAATGGTTGATGGGCGAGAACAGGAACATAATGCCGCGGATGGGGTTGAGCGCGCGCAAGATGGACAGGTTGCCGAGCATGTTGAACAGACCGGCGCCTGCCAGGAACAGGAACCACAGCGTCATGAGCGGGCCGAAGAGCTTGCCGATTGACGAGGTGCCGGCGCGCTGCATGGCAAATAGGCCGCAGATAATGATGATGGTGATGATGATGACGTTGGTCTGGCCGTCGCCCAGCAGCGCATGGCCCCATTCGATGGTGCGTAGACCCTCGATGGCTGTGGTGACCGTGACGGCGGGGGTGAGGATGCCGTCGGCGAGCAGCGCCGCGCCGCCGATCATGGCGGGCAGAATCAGCCATGGTGCCACCTTGCGTACGAGGCTGAACAGGGCGAAGATGCCGCCTTCGTTGTGGTTGTCGGCCTTCATGGCGATTACCACGTACTTGACCGTGGTCACGAGCGTCATGGTCCAGATGACGAGCGAAAGCGCGCCCAGGATCATGTCCTCGCTGACGGTACCGATGCCGCCGTTGTTGGCGACGATTGATTTCATGGTGTACATGGGGCTCGTGCCGATGTCGCCATAGACGACGCCGAGCGTTACGAGCAGCATGCCAGCGGAGAGGGGGATGGCTCCGTGCCCGCCTTGCCCGCGCTGGTCTTGGAGGTTTGCCTCCAGTTTGTTGTGTGCCACGAGGACTCCCTTAGACATCCGGTTATCTGTCTAGGACAAAAAACTTTATGCCGTCTTTATACATACAAGAGCAGTTTGGCACATCGGGTTATTTTAGACAATAATCCTCAGCTGGGGATTATTTATCTACGCAGGTAGCATTTCAAAGCAGGGGCTTTTAAGCACGTGCTGTCTGGGCGATGCCAGCCTTGGCGTTTGCGCGTTTGCCGGCGAGTTCGCAAAAAATCGCGCCGCCGATGATAAGCGCGGCGCCCATCAGGCGGACCGGTGTTATGGCTTCACCCAAAAGGGCGGCCGAGAACACGACCGCCGAAAGCGGCTCGAGGTAGCCGACGACGGCGACGGTCTGGACGGGCAGCTTGGCGACGGCGCTAAAGTAGAGCAGGCAACCAATGCCGGTGTTGACGACGCCGAGCATAGCGACGGCGCGCCAATCAATGCTGGCGGCGACGCCGGCGGACAGGAACGAGGGAGCGCCCTGCGTGATGAGCGTGAGGGCCAGTGCGATCACAAAGGCGGCGCTCACTTGGAGTGCGGAGTTCTCGAGGCCCTCGATGTGCGGCGCACCCTTGCTGGCGATGACCATCAATGCATAGCAGAAGGCCGAGGCGATTCCACAGACGATGCCCGCAATGGGCATATTGCCGCCTAGACCTTGCGCTGCAATGAGAAAAGCACCACAAGCAACGGCGACAAAGCCGGCGATTTTGCCGCCGGTCAGCTTTTCGCCAAAGATGAGCGGGGAGAGCGCCATGACAATGATGGGGCCGCAGTAGTACAGCAGCGAGGATACGCCGACGCCGATCGTCTGGTAGGCGCGGAACAGAAAAATCCAGCTGGCGCCCAGCGCAGCTCCCGAGAGGAGGAGGGCCGCGGCTTCGCGGGGACGAGATGGCGCCTGCAACTTATGGTGTTGGGTGATGGCGAGGATAGTGACAAGCGAGAGAGCGCCCAAAAACGTGCGTAGCAGCACGATATCGGAGCTCGGCAGCGCGATGGCAGCGGCGATGATGCCGTTGGAGCCAAACAATAGCAATGCTGCTAAGTACGTAAACAGTCCGTTGTTCATGCGCTGACATCCCCTCTATATCTGAGCATGTTCACTATGGGTGAACTGGCTCTAGAAGAAAAGCGAATATAATGCATGGAGAACATGACAAAAACTCATGCAAAGGTGGAAGGGTGCCGTGGAAACGAATATTCAAAAGATGCAGGTGCTGCTGGAGACGGTGCGCGCCGGAAGCTTTACGCGTGCTGCCGAGCGCCTGAGCTATTCGCAGTCGGGCGTGAGCCGTATGGTGGCCGATCTTGAGGCCGACTGGGGTTTTAAGGTGCTCGACCGCAGTCGCGAGGGCGTGGTTCTTTCTGCCGACGGGCGGCAGGTCATGCCGGCTGTCGAGGCGCTCTGCGAGGAATTCACTCGCTTGCAGCGACGGGTGGATGAGATGCGTGGACTCATGCGCGGCAAAATCTGCATCGGTACGTTTTCGAGTGTGGCGACCCACGTGCTGCCGCCGGTGATTGCGCGCTTTCGCGCCGATCATCCGGATGTCGATTATGAGTTGCTGATGGGCGACTATTCAGAGATCGAACAATGGGTGGCAGAGGGCCGCTGCGACCTGGGCTTTATTCCGCGCGAGCCACGCGGCGCCGGCATGGCGTCGCGACCGTTGGTGCAAGACGAGCTGATGGCCGTGGTGCCAGCGGACTCCTCGCTTGCCACCGCGGAGGTCGTTTCCCTTGCCGATTTAGCCAACGAGCAGTTTATTCTGCTAGAACGCGGCACCGATGACGAGATTACGCCGCTGTTCCGTCGGGCGGGGCTGGCGGTGCGCTCAAAACTGTCGACTTGGGATGACTATGCGATTATGGCTATGGTCGAGGATGGCCTGGGCGTGAGCATCCTTCCGGCGCTCATCTTGCGTCGCTGTCAGTTCGATGTTGCCGTGCGTTCGCTCGAGGGGCATCCCCATCGGCAGATCAACGCCATATATCGAACGGCCGATGTTTCGCTTGCCGCCGCTCGTTTCCTCGAATACCTCTAAATGCGTGCACGTCGTTATCGCCTTGGGATAAATCTCGAGGTCTTGCTCATTTTATTTTTGAAATTGAACTTTTCGAAATAGCACGGCGCTATACTGCTGCCTAAATTGAACTCAGGTTCAATTCGTGTTGTATAAATTGAACTTTGCCAGCAAGGAGGTTCTAGTGGCCCAAGAGACGTTTAGCGATCGTCTGCGACAGGCTATGTCCGATTGCGACGTTCGCCAGTCGGACGTGATCCGCGCATCGGAGATGCTCGGCAAAAAACTCGGCAAGAGTCAGATGAGCCAATATGTGAGCGGCAAGACGATTCCGCGGCGCGATGTGGCTGAGCTGCTCGCCCGTATTTTGGAGGTCGATGTTACCTGGCTGCTTGCCGGCGACGCCGATCAAGGCGAGGCATCATCACCCCGCAACGATTCCAAGCCCGAACCCCATCCCTCAGCTCAAATTGCAAGGAGCACCACCATGCGTACTTTTTCTAAATCCACCAAGCTCGATAACGTCCTGTATGACGTGCGCGGTCCCGTCGTCGACGAGGCCGCCCGTATGGAGGACGAGGGCGAGCGCATCCTCAAGCTCAATATCGGCAACCCGGCGCCCTTCGGTTTCCGCACGCCCGACGAGGTCATCAAGGACATGCGCCAGCAGCTGCCCGACTGCGAAGGCTATTCCAACTCGCGTGGCCTGTTCTCCGCGCGCAAGGCGATCATGCAGTATTCGCAGATCAAGGGCCTGCCCAACGTTCAGATGGAGCATATCTACACGGGCAACGGCGTGTCCGAGCTCATTCAGCTTTCGATGAACGCGCTGCTCGACAATGGCGACGAGATTCTGATCCCCAGCCCCGACTATCCGCTCTGGACGGCGTGCGCAACCCTTGCCGGCGGTCATCCTGTGCACTATCTGTGCGATGAGCAGGCGGATTGGTATCCCGACCTGGAGGATATGGAGTCCAAGATCACGAGCGCGACCAAGGCCCTCGTCATCATCAACCCCAACAACCCCACGGGTTCCGTCTATCCGCGCGAGGTGCTCGAGGGCATCGTCGAGGTTGCACGCAGGCATCAGCTGATGATCTTTGCCGATGAGATCTACGACCGCCTGTGCATGGACGGCTACGAGCACGTCTCGATTGCCTCGCTCGCCCCCGACCTGCCCTGCGTTACCTTTAGTGGCCTTTCCAAGTCGCACATGATTGCGGGCTATCGTATTGGCTGGATGGTGCTCTCGGGCAACCAGCGCTGCATGAGCGACTTCATCATGGGCATCAACATGCTTTCCAACATGCGCCTGTGCTCCAACGTGCCGGCTCAGTCGATCGTTCAGACGGCACTCGGTGGCCATCAGTCCGTTAACGACTACATCCGTCCCGGCGGCCGTGTCTACGAGCAGCGCAACTTTGTGTATGAGGCACTCAGCAAGATTGACGGCATCTCGGTAGTTAAGCCGCGTGCGGCGTTCTACATCTTCCCCAAGATGGATGTAAAGAAGTTCAACATCACCGATGACGAGCAGTTCGCCCTTGACCTGCTGCACGAGAAGAAGATCCTGATCACGCGTGGCGGCGGCTTCAACTGGGCTGAGCCCGACCACTTCCGTATCGTGTACCTGCCGCGCATGGAAGTACTCAAAGAGTCCCTCGAAGACCTCGCCGACTTCTTCGATCATTATCGCCAGTCGTAGGGGATAGAAACTCCGCACTATGAAAAGCTCCCTGCAGTTGTTTTGCTGCAGGGAGCTTTCTTGAATCGGCGGAACTAAATAACAATCCCGTTGCAGTGGTCGATTTCGTGTTGGATGATCTCGGCGGTGTAGCCGAGAAGTTTTTGATGCGGTGGACGAAGTCCTCGTCCAAATACTCAACCTTAATGCGGCGATAACGGGTACAGGGACGCTCGCCGACGAGCGAGAGGCATCCTTCGCTCGTCTGATAGGCATTGACCTGCTCAAGAATTTGAGGGTTGTACATCAGGAGTGTCCTGTTGCCGTCCTTTACGCAGATGATGCGTTTGCGCACGCCGATCATGTTGGCGGCGAGGCCCACGCACTCGCGCTCATGCTCGTGGAGTGTATCCAGGAGATCCTGCCCGGTTGCGGCATCGTCGGGTCCCGCGTCTTCGGAAGGCAGACGCAAAAAGAACTCGGACTTCATGATAGGTTTAATCATGGCGGGCTCCTCATGTCTTATGCTTTCGTGGACTTTTAATAATAGCGCGGAAGGAAAGCTGTGCGTCCGCGTTACAATCTTTCGATGTTGGACCATGTTGCCAGATTCGTCGTGTACGGCGTCTGGCGTAAGTCTAGGGCTCATTTTTCGCCCTGGACTGTCCCTCTGGGGCGATGCGACTGTCGTTCCAAGAGGAAGGAAATGCATGGGGAGCAAATCTCAGCAACAAGTTCAAGTAACGCCATCGGCCACTGCGGCGATTCTCGTCGTAATGTATATTGCAGCCTTTGTTGCCGCGTTTAACGAGAACATCATTAACGTGGCGTTGCACGACATTATGGCGGCCTTTTCGGTGAGTGCCACCACGGCACAGTGGCTCGTCTCGGGCTACATGATCGTGACGTCGATTTTTACGGCCATCATGGCCTTCCTGTCCGGCCGTTTCTCGACGCGCAAGCTGCTGTTTTTCGCATGCGGATGCATGGTCGCCGGCGAAGTCCTGTGCCTGGTCGCTCCGTCGTTTAGCGTTTTGCTGCCAAGTCGTATTTTGCAGGCTGCGGGATCGGGCATCTTGTTCCCGCTCATGATGAACGTGGTGCTGTCTTGCGCCCCGCGCGAGAAGCTCGGTCTGTATCTGAGCCTGGGCGGCGCCTGCATTACGCTAGGGCCGGCGTTTGGACCCGTGATTAGCGGTTTTATGTGCACGTTATTTGGCTGGAGGGCGGTGTTCGTAGTGCCGCTGGTGGGCGGTATTGCGGTCGCTGCGGCGGGCGTAAAGCTCGTTCAGAATGTCGGAGAGCGCTTGAACACCACGCTTGATATTCTGTCGGTTGTTTTGCTCGCCGCCGGCATTACGGCATTTGTGTATTCCGTAGGCGAGTTCTCGACCAATCTGATTGCCGGCATCGTGACGCTTTTCGCTGCCATTGTGCTGCTCGGCCTGTTTGCGGCCCGCCAGCTTAAGCTCGAGCATCCGGTGCTTAACGTGCGTCCTATGGCGAGCGTTCGTTTTTGGCCTGCGTGCCTGCTCGTGGTGGTGTCGATGACGACGACGTTCTCGATGAGCGTTTTGTTGCCGCTCTATTTTGAGGGCGCATACGGCATGACCGCACTTGTTGCGGGTTTGCTCATTTTGCCGGCGATCGCCTGCAACGCCGTGACCTCGATTGTGGGCGGACGCGTGATGGATGCCCGTGGTGCGTGGCCGCTGCTGCCGGTCGGCTTTGCCCTGATCGCTGTGGGGCAGACGGCAATCTCGATGACCGCGGCAAGCATGAACATCGGCGTTGTCGTGCTGCTGACCGTTGTGGTGTATGCCGGCGTCGGTTTGGTACTGAGCCCCTCGCAGACCGCCGGTTTGGAGACGCTCCCCGCCGCTGAGCATCCTCACGGAACGGCATTGCTTAACACGTGGAACATGATTGCCGCGTCGTTTGGTCCGTCGCTGTTTATCGGCCTGCTTTCGAGTTCTGCGGTGGCTGCTGGCGCCGCAGGCGTTGCGTCGGACGTTGCCCAGGCGATAGGATTTGCAGCCGCCGTGCGCGTGGCGGCCGTGATTGCCGTTGTCGGGTTCGCGGTGTCGCTGGTGTACGCTCGCCGCGAGTCGCACATGTCGCATTAATGTGTGCACATAGATTCTGCAGTTAGATTGGGTGACGACACCATAAACTAATGGACGTTTTGCCGAGAGGCATGAATGTTTAAAGCGCAAAGAGTGCGCGACGGGCCCCGCGAATGGGGCGATGATGCCCGAGAGGGCCAAGAAGGAGTCTCATGTCTGAGAACGAAGAGATCATGAACGAGACCGAGAACGAGACCATGGCTGCCGAGGTTGAGGCAGTCGAGACTGTGGAGACCGAAGCTGCCGAGGTTGAGGCTGCTGACGAGGTTTCCGCCGAGGAGGCCGAGGTTGTCGAGGCCGCCGCTGATTACGATGACGAAGAGCTGATGGACAAGATGCAGAAGGCCGCCCGCCTGCTGCGCAGCCGTCGCTTTGCTATTTCCAAGGAGGAGGAGGCCAAGGCCGAGCGCATGGCGAACATCGAGCGCGCCATCAAGCTTCTTGACCTCAAGCCCAAGATGGAGCAGAAGGAAATGTCCGACCTGCTGGGCATGCGCCTTCGTGAGCTCGATGGCCTGATGGCCGAGGCCGAGGCTGCCGATCTGGTCGGCCGCATCGACGACGCCGAGGGCGATATGCGCAAGATCGTTGTCTTCGCTGCCGAGGATGCCGCTGAGGGCCTGGTCGAGCTTGCCAACAAGAAGGAGAAGCTCCTGCCCGAGCTTTCTTACGAGGAGGCTACCGAGCTGATGGCCGCTCTCGATAAGGTTATCGCTCCGCTCGTCGCCATGGGCCTGGACGAGGACCGCGGTCCTCGCGGCGGCCGTGACGAGCGCGGTGGCCGTGGCGGCGACCGTGGCGGTCGCGGTGGCGATCGCGGTGGCCGTGGCGGCTTTGGCGACCGTGGCGGCGACCGTGGCGGTCGCGGCGGCTTTGGTGGCAACCGTGGTGGCTATGGCGATCGCGGTGGCAACCGTGGTGGCTTCGGCGGCAACCGTGGTAACGACCGCGGCGGTCGCGGTGGCGACCGTGGCGGCCGCAACGGTGGCGGCTTCCGCGGCAACCGCTTCTAGTTGAGTTACGGCGTTTTACCAAACGCCGTAACTGCTCGACGCTGCAAACCCGCCAGGGCGGCAATCTGCCTTTCAACTTCGGCGGCATGACCAAAAGATCAATGCCGCCTCGTTTCAAGGCACCTTGCTCGCTCTGGCGGGTTTTCGCTCATATGACCCAATCCGCTGTCAAGAGCCACAATGGCCCCGCCGACCGCTTGCAATCGGTCGGCGGGGCCTGCCGTTAACCCGTCCCGGTCCGCCCCCGGCATGTCATCGACGCCTTCGGCT
>NZ_JBBNLO010000015.1:0-59795 GCF_040092405.1 Collinsella sp. CLA-ER-H2 | reverse complement strand
ATCAGTTTTGACCGCATTCAAACCTCCAAAATAGACTAATGCCCGGGAGCAAATTCAAATTGCCCCCGGGCATTATCGTCCCAAATCGGAAAAATGCTATATGTCAATTTTGGTCTAACAGAGCCTTTCCCATTGCGCGACTTCTGGCAAAGCCAGGTGAGCGCAAGGGAAAAGCGTGGGGTGAACGGGGCCTCCGACGGGAAAGTTAAACCGCTACTTACGCCTTGTTGACGGAGCCAAACTCCTCCATAAGCTCCTTGGTGCGGGCAACGATGTTGTCGCGACCAGGCTTGAGGAGCTTGCGGGGGTCAAAGCCCTTGCCCTGCTGATCCTTGCCAGCCTCGATGTACTCGCGAACGCCCTTGGCGAAGACGAGCTGCAGGTCGGTGTTGACGTTGATCTTGGAGATACCCAGGGAGATGGCCTTCTTGATCTGATCCTCGGGGATGCCGGTGCCACCGTGCAGGACGAGGGGCAGGTCGCCGGTCTCGGCCTTGATCTCGCCCAGACGCTCGAAGGAAAGGCCAGCCCAGTCGGCAGGGTACACGCCGTGGATGTTGCCGATACCGCATGCGAGGAAGTCGACACCCAGGTCAGCAATCTGCTTGCACTCAGCAGGATCAGCGAGCTCGCCGTTGGAGGTCACGCCGTCCTCGGTGCCGCCAATGCCGCCGACCTCGGCCTCGATGGACATGCCCTTGGAATGGGCAAGCTCAACGAGCTCCTTGGTGCGGTCGAGGTTAAGCTGGAAGGTCTCCTCGTGAGAGCCGTCATACATGATGGACGTGAAGCCGGCCTCGATGCACTTGAAGCAGTCCTCGTAAGAACCGTGATCGAGGTGAAGGGCGACGGGAACGGTAACGCCCGTGGCCTCGACGGCAGCCTTGACCATGTCGGCGCAGACCTTGAAACCGCCCATCCACTTAGCGGCACCAGCGGTGCACTGAAGGATCAGCGGAGACTTGGCCTCCTCTGCGGCCTGGAGAATAGCCAGGGTCCACTCGAGGTTGTTGGTGTTGAAGGCACCGAGACCATACTTGCCGGCCTCGGCCTTCTTGAGCATGTCTGCTGCGTTGACGAGCATAAAAGAAACCTCCTGTAAGGTTGCTCCGATAACGCCTGAGATTTTACCACGGCGCACCCGAGCATAAACGTTCGTTTGTTCACGAATATCGTCCAAACAGACTTTTTTGACCGTTTGCCCTACGAAATTGACCCGTTGGGGAAAAATAGCTTGACGTTTGAACGCTTCTCGTGCTTCAGAAGCTGACTATAGAGCTACACCCGCATGAAAGGGTTCTGCATGAGCTCGCGTGCCATGGTGGTCGAATCGCCATGGCCGGTTAGGCAAACGGTATCGGGCGGGAGAAGCCGGGCGAGCTTGGAGAGCGAGCGCATAATCGCCGCCTCGTCACCGCCGGAAAGATCGGTACGACCGTGGCTGCCCGGGAAAAGCGTGTCGCCCACAAAGGCGATGTTCCCCTGCTCGGTCGCGGCGAACAGGACGATGCCGCCCGGCGTATGCCCCGGCGTCTCGATCACCTGCAGACAGACGTCGCCCACCTCGATTGTATCGCCCTCGGCAAGCAAGCGCGTCGGCTCACCCGGATTGGGCGTCTCAATACCCCACATGGCGCGCTGCTCCTCGATATTTGCGCGAGGTACCGTCACGTCCTTATCGCACAACTCATATAGTGCGCCGTCGCCAACAACAGCTCGAACCCCGGCGACCCCGCCAACATGGTCGGCATGACCGTGCGTGCAGACAGAGCCGAGTACGCGCACCTCGGGATGCGCGGTGCGGATATGCTCCACAAGACGCTCGCCCTCCCACGCCGGATCGACGATTAAGCACTCGTCATTCGAAATCACGGCGTAACTGTTGGTCTGAATCGGGCCGTTGACGAGTGCCTCAATCGAAGCCGTGCCTCGGGGTGTCAGGTCCAAAGTCATATCGCCCATGCGCATACCCTCCTTCTAAAATACGTTCGAGGCACCAAACGATGCCTCGAACGTAACCAATATCTATGATGCCGAGAGGCTCTCGCACCTACACACGGCGCTTGAGCTGAGCTCCGCCTTCGCCGGGCATAAGACGGCGAGCGTCGTAGACCGAATCGACACTGCTGATGGAAGCAAGCAGCGGATCCAGACCACTCGCGTCCGAGATCTCGACCATAAAGCGCAGGGTTGCAATACCCTCGCGGTTAGTCGACGTGGCGGCAGAAAGGATATTGCCGCCCGCATCGCCAATGGCAATGGTGACATCCTTGAGCAGGCCCATGCGGTCCAGGCATTCGACCACGATCTCGACCTGGAAGAGGGTGTCGGCAGCGCCGTCCCACTCCACTTCGATCATGCGCTCGGGATGCTCCATAAGACCCTTGACGTTGGGACAGTTGGCGCGATGCACCGAAACGCCACGGCCGCGCGTGATGAAGCCGACGATATCGTCGCCCGTCACCGGATTGCAGCAATGCGCCAGACGGACCAGCAGGCCGCTGTTGCTCTCGCCCTTGACGAGAATGCCATTGCTGGCGCTCTTGCCGCGCTTTTGCGGCTTGCGGTTGGAGCCGCGGGCAGGCTGCTTGACAACCTCGGCGATGGCTTCAGTCTTGGTGAGCTGCTCCTCGGGCTTGGGGTCCAAGATTTGCTCGACCTTGTTACCCACAGCGCGCGGGGCAACCTTGCCGGCGCCGACGGCAGCAAACAGGTCCTCGAGCTGTTTGTAGTTAAATTGCTCCGCCACGGCGTTGAGCGCACGCGTGGATCGCGGCGTAGAGATGCCATACCCGCGCTTGCGCAGGTCCTTGGCCAGTATATCGCGGCCGGCAGCAGCGTCATCGTCTTTGGTCGCGGCGGCGAAATAACGGCGGATCTTTGACTTGGCCGAAGGTGTCTTGACGATCTTGAGCCAATCGCGCGATGGCTTGGAGCTCTTGTTCGTCAGAATTTCAACGCGGTCGCCCGTCTTAATCTCGTGCGTGAGCGGAGCCACCGCACCGTTGATTTTGGCGCCGACGCAGTGGTTGCCCACCTCGGTGTGAACGGCGTAGGCAAAGTCGAGCGGCGTGGAGCCGGCACGAAGCGCCATGACCTCGCCCTTGGGTGTAAAGACAAAGATCTCCTGGTCGAACAGATCAACCTTCAGCGAATGCAGGTATTCCTTGGCGTCCGTAATCTCATCAGACGCTGCCCAATCGAGCGAATGTTTGAGCCAGTTAATCTGGTCGTCCAGACGCTGAGCGTCATTGGTCTTGGAAGCAGACGATCCGCCCGACTTCTTATAGAGCCAGTGGGCGGCAATGCCGTACTCGGCCTGCTCATGCATCTCGTAGGTTCGAATCTGAATCTCGAGCGGGCGGGCCGTGGGGCCGATAACCGTCGTATGGAGCGACTGGTAGTTATTGACCTTGGGCATGGCGATATAGTCTTTAAAGCGACCGGGCATGGGGTGCCACAGCGTATGCACCGCGCCGAGCGTGGAGTAGCAATCGCGCACCGAATGCGTGATGACGCGCAGCGCCACCAAATCGTAGATCTCGGAGAACTCCTTGCCCTTGCGCTTCATCTTTTGGTAGATGGACCAATAGTGCTTGGAGCGACCATTGATCTGGAAGCCCTCCAGGCCAATGCGGTTGAGCTCGTCGGTGAGCGTCTTGATGGTCTCGGCCAGATAGCGCTCACGGACCTCGCGCGACTCAGCCACCATGCGCGCGATGCGCTGGTAGGCGTCGGGCTCAAGGTAGAAGAAGGACAGGTCCTCGAGCTCCCACTTAATGGAGCTCATGCCCAGACGGTCGGCCAGGGGCGCATACACGTCCATGGTCTCGCGAGCTTTAAACAGGCGACGGTCTTCACGCAGGGCTGCAAGGGTGCGCATGTTGTGCAGACGGTCGGCAAGCTTAACGATGATGACGCGGATGTCCTTGGACATGGCGAGAAACATCTTGCGCAGCGTGAGGGCCTGCTTCTCGTCCATGCTGTCGACTTCGATGTTGGTGAGCTTGGTCACGCCATCGACGAGCTCGGCCACCGTATCGCCAAACAGGCCGGAAACATCGGCAAGCGAGGTCTCGGTATCCTCGACGGTATCGTGCAGCAGCGCGGCGCACACCACATCGCAGTCCATTTTGAGATCGGCCAAAATGATGGCAACCTCGACGGGATGGTTAATGTACATCTCGCCCGAACGGCGCTTTTGGTTGCAGTGCTTCTCGGCGGCAAAGCAGTAGGCCTGCTCAACCTTAGAAAAGTCGTCCTCATTCATATATTTGAGGCACAGGCGCTCCAGCTTGTCGTAGCTGTCCGCCATAATCTCGGGCGGCAGCTCATCGGCATGCTTATAGTGCTCCATCTCCGAGAACGGCTGGAGGGTGGAATCATGGGTGGTACGGGCTGCGGCATCCATCGAGGTCCCCTTCCCCTAAGCCCGCGGAACGATCGGGCGGTTAACTTTGGCTAGCATATCAGAAGCACACGAATCGAGTGCCCAGCTCCGAAAAGCCGAGAACTCCATGCGCGAGCGCAAGCCCTCCAAATAGCGAATCGACCTGCTCAATTGCACGCGGCCGGGGTTTTCGGCCATCGCGATGCGACGGGTGTCGTCAAACCCCGAAACGCGACAGAAACCAAGCTCTTCGAAGATTCCCAAGCCGCTTTCCACCGAGCGCTCGTCGACCGGCGTGCGAGCATCGATGGCAAGGCACATCTGCGCGATGTCGATATCGCTCGCGCTAAAGGAATCGTCCCCGGTCTTGCCGCGGTTGGAGCGCCACATGGTCTGCAACGCACGATAGAGCGTGACGAGCTCGTCGCGCTCGGGCGCATAGCAGTCGAGCAGGCGCTCGTTAATGCGGGCGTCGCGCGACGAATAGAGCAGATGGATCACGGCGGGCTGGCCATCGCGACCGGCGCGGCCGCTCATCTGGTTAAACTCAATGCCGCCAAACGGCATGTGATAGAGCACGACATGGCGAATATCGGGAAGGTTGACGCCCTCGCCAAAGGCAGATGTCGAGACGATGCAGCTGAGGCTGCCGTCTCGAAACGCCTCCTCTACGCGATGGCGGTCGGTGCGCGTAAGGCCCGCGTTATAGAACGCGATACGGGTCGCACAGTCGGGAACGCGTTTGCGTAGCGTCTTGGCAAGCGCCACAGACTGATCACGCGAGTTGACGTAGATGACGGTCTTCTCCCCCGTCGCGACGATGGACACCAGGCGGTTTTCGCGACTCGCAAGATCGCGGTCGTCCTCGAGCTGCAAGTTCTCACGCACGGTCTCGTCGACCACCGTACGGGTAATCGGCAGCACGCGGGCAAGCTCGGCCACGACCGGAGCCGTCGCGGTGGCCGTCGCCGCCATAACGACCGGGTCGCCCAGGGCTTTCAGGATATCGGGCATGTCGAGATAGGCACTGCGATCGCCGCCCTTGGCAAGACCGGCATGATGCGCCTCATCGATAACGACAAAACCGATGCGCCCCGGACGCGCAAAGCGGTCGCGGTGAATGGACAGGAACTCGGGCGTCGTGAGCACGATGCCGGTGCGGCCCGAAGCCAAGCCGGCAAACACATCATCGCGCGCCGCCTCCACGGTCTCGCCGGTCAGCACGCCTACGCCAATGCCGAGCGCGGCCATCGTCGACGAGAGGTGATAGGCCTGGTCGGCAACGAGCGCGCGCAGCGGATAGACAAAGATGCTCGCACGCCCGCGAAGGACCGCCTCACGCGCGGCGTGAACATGGAAGATAAGAGACTTGCCGCGGCCCGTTCCCATAACGGCCAAAACGCTCTGGTGGTCGGCGAGCGCGTCGAGTGCCTCGACCTGCGCGCGGTGCGGCTGGTTCGAGCCGATAAAGCTATGGATAAGCGAGCGCGTCAGCTCGGTATAAGAAAGCTGGGCGAGCGTCTCGCGCTTGCGCGACTCCAGGCGCGGGCCGGAATCCGCCGGCTGCACGCCACGACGAAGCTCGCACGCCGGATCGTCAAAGCCTCGCGCCGTGGTATCGCGCACCAAGACATCTTTGACCATGAGCTTGGGCTTCACACGCCCCTGCCAATGCTCGGCAACGGCCTCGAACACCACGTCGACGGCGCTGTCGCAATTGATAAGCCTGTCGATCTGCGGTACACGAAACATGATGGCCGGCACACTCGCGGCGCCATCCGTCGCCACGAAGCGCATATGCTCGCCGGTCTTACCCACCACGGCGCGATCGCACATCGTCACGCCCTCGGCGGCCAGAAGCGGCACCTTATTGCCCTGGCCAAACGGCTCAAGACGGGAAATCTGCTCGATGGTCTCGATATTTAGCTCGGAAAGGTCAACGGTAGCGGCAACCTCGTCGGTGTCTTCAAAGTCCTCGGCGGGAAGCTCCGATAGCACGGCGGAAAGGCGACGACGAAATTCATCGAGCTTGGATGCCTCGATGGTCACGCCCACCGCGCCGGCGTGTCCGCCGCGACGAATCAGCAGGTCGGAACAGCGCTCGACGGCGTCAAACAGGTTAACTTTGCCCACCGAGCGACCCGAGCCGCGTGCGATGCCATCCTCGATCGAGAAAAGCAGCGCCGGCACGTGATAACGGTTGGTCAGGCGGCTCGCCACGATGCCCTTGACGCCCTCGTGCCAGCCTTCTCCGCCCACGACGATTGCGCGCCCGCCGTCATAGGTCTCCTCGACCTTTGCCATGGCATCGCGCGTAAGCTCCGCCTCGATCTCACGGCGCTGGCGGTTAATCTCCTCGAGCTCGGCGGCCAGTGCGCTCGCCTCGATGGGATCGCGGGCAAGCAGCAAGTCGAGCGCCAGCTTGGGATCGGCCATGCGGCCGGCAGCGTTTAAGCGGGGAATAAGCGAGAATGACAGGCCGTCGGCCGTAATGGTAGAAAGATCGGCCTTGGCAAGTGCGGCAAGCGCGATATAGCCGGGACGGGCCGTCACGCGCATCTGCTGGATGCCCTCGGCGACCAGCGCGCGGTTCTCGGGCGTCAGCGGCATCATGTCGGACACGGTGCCCAGCGCCGCGACCTCTATCAGCGAACGCCAATACGACGGCTTGCCCAGGCGCTCGCCCAGAACCTGCACCAGCTTGAGCGCCACGCCGGCACCGGCAAGCTCACGCGAAGGGCCCTCGTCCTCGAGCTTAGGGTCGGTCAGGGGCACACCCTGCGGCACCTGGTCGGAGGGCTCGTGATGATCCGTGACCACCAGCTCGATCCCCAGGCTCTCCAGATAGGAAACCTCTTCCTTGGCGGCAATGCCGTTGTCGACGGTCACGATCAGCTGAGGATGAGCGAGCTCATTAACGCGGTCGAGCGCCACACGCGACAAGCCATAGCCCTCGTCAAAGCGGTGCGGGATGAATGGCGTGACATTGGCGCCAAACGTTCGCAGCGCCTCGGTCAACAGACAGGTCGATGTAATACCGTCAACGTCAAAATCACCAAAGACGGCAATGTGCTCGTGGTTGCGGATAGCGCGCTCGACGCGGTCGGCAACGACCGACATGCCCGGGATAATAAGTGGGTCGGCCCAGTCGCGATCGAGCGAAGGCGTCAAAAATAGCTGGCCTTCCTCGATGGATGTAATGCCGTGCGCAACCATAATGCGCGCCACCAGCCCGGGTATGCCCAGCCCAGCCGAAAGCTCCTTTTCGAGCTCGGGGTTTTGCTGAGCGACCGCCCAGCGATGCGTCGTCTTAAGCGATGACATGAGCGCCCACCCCCGATAGGGGCAGGTCGCCGCGATACCTCTCACGGTTCATAGCGATGAGTCCTCTGTGTATGCCCGCTTCGGCAGGCAGATCTGTTGAACGGATTTATTATACCGTGCAGCGCGGACGCAAAACGCCGCGGTGCGCCGCGGTTTCGGCAAACGATAGCGGTAATGGCCTCGAAATAATCGAGCGTTTCAGCCGCACGGACACATACGAGCGTCTAGCATATCCATACAAACGAGTTCGCGGATAAAGGGAGTCACGGGGCATATGAAGCAATGGGCTGGACTGGGAAAGTTCCTCGCGGGGCATATGCAGGTCATCGTTCCGATTTGCGTAACGCTCGGCGTACTCTTTCCCCAGCAGATCGGCGTACTCAAGCCCATCGTTCCCGCCCTGTTTGCCTTTATGACGTTTCAGGGTGCGCTCAGCAACACCTTTCACCAGGTGGCTGAGGTGTTCCATCGTCCGCTGCATTTGATTTTGGCGTTAATTGTCTCCGCTGCGCTCATCCCCATCGCGGCGTATGCCATGGGCTCGCTGTTCTTTGGTTCCAACCCCAACCTTGTCTGCGGCATCGTGCTCGAGTACAGCGTACCCGTGGCAGTCACTGCCTTTATGTGGATTAGCATGTTCGGCGGCAACGGCCCGCTCGCGCTCACCATCATCCTGACGTCCTCGGTCATCTCACCTGTGACGATTCCTCTTACGCTCAAGCTCCTGCTGGGCGCCACCGTCTCGATCGATGTGCCGAGCATGATGCAAGACATGGCCTTTATGATCGCCATCCCCGCCGTGCTCGGCATCGTGATCAACGAACTCACGCGCGGATGGGGACACGAGAAACTCTCCCCCGCGCTCTCGCCCGCCTGCAAGTTCATGATGATGGGCGTTATCGCGTCTAACTCCACCGCCATGAGCGAGTACGTGCTGCACATGAACGCGGTGCGCCTGGAAGTCGCCCTTTTTATTTTGGCCTTCGCCATCAGCGGCTTTGTCGTCGGTTTTCTGGTCGCCCGCGCGCTCCATCTGCCATATAACGAGACGACTACCATGTGCTTTACCTGCGGTATGCGTAACATCTCTTCGGGCGCCGTCATCGCCACGCAGTACTTTCCGGGCGAAGTCGTGTTTCCCGTCATGTGCGGAACGCTGTTTCAGCAGGTACTCGCTTCGCTTATCGGACATCTCTTTGAGCGTCTGACCGGCGAGGAGCGCGCCGCCCAGCGCAAGCGGGTCGAGGCCGGCCGCGACGCCATGGCACGCTAGGCTGTCCGCATTACGCGGGTGTCAGTCTTGCTATACGAGCGTTTCCAGATGCGCACGCAGGCGCTCAGCATCGATATCGAGCGTTGTCTCGGCATTGACCTGGGCCAAACGATAGCCGACAAAGTAGGGCGAAACCACCCAACGCGGCAGCGCCTTGGCAATGGTCCGACCGCCCAAGTGATAGAAGAACAAGTTGTACGACTCTGCGCGACCACCGTGGTGCTCGTCCAGGATATAGCGCAGAGTTGCCTGGATCGCATCGGCGAAGAGATCCGCCTCGGCTTGGTCTCGCGTGCCATTGCTGGCGGCGATTCCCTGCGGGGCTGAAACGTTGACCTCAAAGAACCCCATAATCGGTTCGGTTGAGATATTGACCGAGATTCTCCCCTGTTGCCAGACATTGATGCCTTCGAAATTGGCGGGGGCTAGTGCCGCATAGCCGTCTTCCTGCTCCAAACCCACAATCTGCATGTGCGGATGAACGAGACTACCGCCCGAGAGCGGGCCCTTGTTTTTATACATGAGCACGCTTCGATACTGCTGTGAATCGATCATCTGCTGCCAGCAACCCAGGGCAAACCGCATCACATGATGCAGCTCGTCCGGCGCATAGGTCACCAGGTCGGCATCGTGATCGGCTGACTCGATCAGCACGGTTTGACGGGTGGCGCGCAGGGTTTTGAACTTATTCTCGAGCCAGATACAGCCACCGTCGCGCCGGATGATATTGGCGAGTTCCTCGGTATCGCAAAAGGGGCACGCGGTGCCAGGGCGCCGGTTATCGTCGGGCTTACCGTTCGCCTGCTGAACGTCAAATACCAGCGCCACGGGTTATACCTCCATCGGCACGATCTTGGTGCCATGGAGCTCGGAGACGCCCAGTGCCGCCGCCACGGTATCGCGGTTGGCCGTGGAAATGCCACCGCCGGGAAGGATGGTCAGGCGGTCGCCCGCATACTCGATAAGACGCGACAGGTGATCCAGGTTGTCCTCGATCGGCGTTCCGGCAGCGCCACCATGCGTCAGGATGCGCGTGATACCGCAGTCGGCGAGTGTGTCGACGGCATCGAGCTGAGCCTCGGGCGAGAGCTGGTCGAAGGCCATGTGGAAGGTGATGTCGATGGGCTCGCGCTTGCATTCCTCGGTCGCGCAGCCCGCAGCCATCACGAGGGCGCCGAGTGTAAGCTCATCGAGCGCCCATCCGCCGGCACAAGGCTTGCAGCAGCCAAAGACCAAGCCGTCGGCGCCGGCGCTCACGGCAAGGCCCAAGTCCATCTCCATCATGCGCAGCTCGTCTTGGTTGTATTGAAAGTCACCGCCACGCGGGCGAATCATGCACATCACTCGCGCGTCATGCTCGTGAGCATAGCCGACCGTAGCGCTGATAACGCCAGCCGAGGGCGTGGTACCACCGACGGCAAGGTTGTCGCACAACTCGATGCGCTTAGCACCGGCATCGATAGCCGCCGGCACCCGCTCAAAGTTCTCGGCACAAAACTCGTACAGCATAGATAGACCCCCAAAGACAGCAGATGTTTTCCGACGGGCATTGTCACACATCCCCATGAAGTTGCGGTGGAATAGGGACTCTTTTGGCCTCTGGAGCCCGTATTCAGTCCCTATTTCACCGCAACTAAAAAGGGGCGCTGACTGAGATAGTCAGCGCCCCTTTTGTTAGGTGGGTTAGCCTCCGAGGTAGGCTTTGCGGACGTTATCGTCGTGCAGGAGCTCTTGGCCGGTGCCGGTCATGGTGATCTTGCCGGTCTCGAGCACGTAACCGCGTGTGGCGATGGAAAGCGCCATCTGCGCGTTTTGCTCGACCAGAAGCACCGTGGTGCCGGCCTTGTGAAGGTCCTCGACAATCTGGAAGATCTGTTCAATCAGAATCGGCGCCAGACCCATGGAAGGTTCGTCGAGCATAAGCAGTTTGGGGTTACTCATAAGGGCGCGTCCCATAACGAGCATCTGCTGTTCGCCGCCTGAAAGAGTGCCGGCGACCTGGCGACGACGTTCCTTCAGGCGCGGGAACTGCTCGTAGACGCGCTCCAAGCCCGGAGCCACCGTGGACTTGGGCTGCGTATAGGCACCCATCTCCAAGTTCTCCTCAACCGTCATCTGCAAAAAGGCGCGACGACCCTCGGGAACCTGAGCCAAGCCCTTACCAACCAGCTTATCAGCGGGCGTATGGGTAATGTCCTCGCCCATAAACTTGATGGAGCCGGTCTTGGAGCGCAGCAGGCCCGAGACGGTCTTGAGCGTTGTGGACTTGCCGGCACCGTTGGCACCAATCAAGGCCACGATCTCGCCCTCGTTAACGTTAAAGGAGATGTCCTTGATGGCGTGGATGGCGCCGTACCAGACGTTGATGTTGTAGACGGAAAGCATCGGCTCTGCCATTTAGTTCTTCCCCTTATCCTGCTTACCCAGATACGCCTCGATAACGGCGTCGTTGTTCTGGATTTCCTCCGCCGTACCCTTGGCGATAACCTTGCCAAAGTTAAGCACGCAGATGCCCTCGCAGATGTTCATAACGAGCGACATATCATGCTCGATAAGCATGATGGCGATGCCGAAGGTATCGCGAATCTTGACGATGTTCGCCATGAGCTCTGCGGTCTCGGACGGGTTCATGCCGGCGGCAGGCTCGTCGAGCAGCAGCAGCTTGGGGTTAGTGGCAAGCGCGCGGACGATTTCCAGACGGCGCTGAGCGCCGTAAGGAAGCGAGCCGGCCTGTTCATTTGCCAGGTGCTCCATGTCAAAAATGGACAGCAGCTCCATGGCGCGCTCGTGGGCGGCCTTCTCGTGCTTCCAATACGTCGGCAGGCGCAGCACGCCCTCAAAGCCGGAGTAGCGCTCCTGGTTGTGCAGGCCGACCTTAACGTTGTCCTCCACCGTCATGGTGTTGAACAGGCGAATGTTCTGGAACGTACGGGCAATACCCATGCGGTTGACCTGGTAGACCGACTTGCCCGAGGTGTCCTCACCATCGAGCAGGATGGTGCCGTGCGTAGGCTGGTACACCTTGGTGAGCAGGTTGAAGACCGTGGTCTTGCCGGCACCGTTGGGGCCGATGAGACCGGCGATCTCAGTCTTGCCGATGGTCAGGCTAAAGTCATCGACTGCCTTAAGGCCGCCGAATTCAATGCCCAGGTGGATGCACTCGAGCGCCGGGCGCTGGCCCAGGTCGCGGTCGGGAACGATGGCGCCAGAAGGATACGGGACCATCTTGCCCTTGTTGAACTCAAACTTACTGGGCATCGGCTGCCACCTCCTTCTTGGAAGCAAAGCGATCCTTAATGCGTGCGAAGAACGCCTTGAGCTGTGGGTTGTTGGTAAAGACCATGACCAGAATCAACACGATGGCGTAGATGAGCATGCGGTAGTCCGAGAACTGACGGAGCAGCTCGGGGAGCACCGTGAGCAGCGCCGCGGCGATAACGGAGCCGCGCATGTTGCCCAGGCCGCCCAGGACCACGAACACCAGAATGAGAATGGACGTATTGAAGTCGAACTTAGTGGCGGAAAGCTGCGAGAAGTTACCGCCGAACAGAGCTCCGGCAGCACCGGCGAGGGCAGCGGAAACCACGAAGGCGATCATGCGGTACTGGGTGACGGAGATGCCCACAGACTCGGCAGCGATCTTGTTGTCGCGCACGGCAATAATGGCACGACCGGTACGGCTGCGAACCAGGTTGAGCACAATCACGAGCGCGACCATAACCAGGATTGCGCCGGCAAGGAAGGTCGAATAGGTCGACACGCCCGATGCACCCTGCGCGCCCTTGATGATGGCGGTGCCGTCCTCGAGCAGGTGCAGGTCGTCGATCGTGGAGTTACCCGTGATGTTAAAGATCACATGCAGGCCGCGGGAATCGACGCCCACAATGAGGCAGGTGACGACCTCTTTGATAATCTCGCCAAAAGCCAGGGTCACGATGGCCAGATAGTCGCCGCTCAGGCGCAGGACCGGGATACCGATCAAGAAGCCCAAGATGGCAGCGGCGATAGCGCCGACCACAATGCTGATGATCAGACGCATCGGATCAGACGGAACGGTGCTCTCCAGCGCGACGGCAGTGACGATGCCCGTATAGGCGCCGACGCTCATAAAGCCCGCGTGGCCCAGCGACAAGTCGCCCGCGATGCCGACGACGAGGTTAAGGGAGATGGCCATGACGATATAGGCTGTTATGGGAACCAGCTGACCGGCGATCATGCGCGGGATCATGTGGTTGGACTGCATAAAGAACACGATGGCGAACGCCACAACGCACATGGCGTACGTGACAAAGTCGTGACGCGTCTGCTTGTCTTTAAGAAACTTCATAACGCTCACCTACACCTTCTCGGGGACGTACTTGCCCAAGAGGCCGGCAGGCTTGACGAGCAGGACGATGATCAAAACACCAAAGACGATGGAGTTGGCAAGGCTCGTGGAAATGTAAGCCTGCGCCATCGCCTCGATGATGCCGATGAGAATGCCGCCGACAAAGGCGCCGGGGATGGAGCCGATGCCGCCGAAAACGGCAGCGTCGAAGGCCTTGATGCCAGGCATGGCGCCCGTGGTGGGCTGCAGGACCGGCGAGTAGGAGCACAGGAGCACGCCGGCGATGGCAGCGAGGGCGGAGCCGATGGCGAATGTCATCGAGATGGTGCGGTTGACGTTGATGCCCATGAGCTGAGCGGCGGCCTTATCCTCGGACACGGCGCGCATGGCCTTGCCCATCTTGGTCTTACCTGTAAAGAACATCAGGCCGGCCATGATAACCAGGCAGGCGACGATGGTGACGAGCGAGACGGCGCTTACGTTAAACTTGGCCAAGAACTCCGGCACCGGGAAGGTGACGAGCGAAGTGAAGTTCTTGGGCGTGGCGCCCCACAGAAGCTGCGCGGCGTTCTGCAGGAAGTAAGACACGCCGATGGCCGTGATCAGAACGGCCAACGGGCCCGCTTGGCGCAGCGGCTTATAGGCCAGACCCTCAATGAGAACACCGAGAACCGTGCAGACCACACAAGAGAGAACTACAGATGCCCAGCCCGGGAGGCCGAGATACGACGTGGCGCAGAACGAGACATAGGCACCGACCATGATGACGTCGCCGTGAGCGAAGTTGAGCATCTTGGCGATACCGTAGACCATGGTGTAGCCCAACGCGATGATGGCGTAGACGCTGCCCATGGACAGGCCGTTGACCAGGTATTGGATAAAGACCGTCATGTTCCACATCCCCCTTTCGAATAGGTTTCCAGTTAATGAATGAAACAGGGACGTTACATAGCCCCTAGATACCAAGCAAGCAGGGAAGGCCAAAACCTCCCCTGCTTGGGATCAAAACCGCTCTATGTAAGGCGGCCAATTAGGCCTGTACGTACTTGCCGTCGGTGATGACGTACGCCGTGGGCTCCTTCTGGACCTGGCCCTTATCGTTCCAGGTGAGCTTGCCGGTCAGACCATCAACGGTAATCTTGAGCATAGCCTTGGACAGCTTCTCGGCGACCTCGGTCGGGTCGGCGTCGACACCAAGACCGGCCTCCTTGACGGCCTCGGCCACCGCGTGCACGCCGTCATAGGCGTCGGCGGCAAACTGGTCGGGGGTATCGCCGTACTTATCCTTGTAGGCGTTGACGAAGTCGGCGTTCTTCTCGTCGTCGGCAGAGAACGGAGTCATGAGCAGCAGACCCTCAGCAAGAGAGGTATCGAAGCCCTCAACGCCCAGGATGCCGTCCATACCGTCGCAGCCCATCATCTTGACGTCGTAGCCCATGTCCTTGGCGTTCTTGAGCAGGACGGACGCCGGCGTATAGTAGATCGGCGCAAAGATCATGGTGGCACCGGCCTGCTTGGCCTTGGTCAGCTGGTTGGTAAAGCTCGTGGCGGAGTCGTCCTTAAAGGTCTCCTCGTCAACAATCTCGAGCTTGGACTCAGCGGCCTGGGCTTTAAAGGAATCTGCGATGCCCGAAGAATAGGCGTCGCCGGAGTTATAGAACAGCACGAACTTCTCGTCCGCATACTTCTGCGCCAGGAACTTGGCAGCGTTGACACCCTGGTTGGGGTCGGTGAAGCAAACCTGAAAGACGCAATCCTTGCCGTCGGTGACGTCCTCGGAGGACGCGGACGGGGTGATCATGAACGTCTTGGGGTCGTTACCACACTCTGCGGCAACGGCAACCGACGCACCCGTGGTGGTCGGACCGACGAGGGCCTGCATGCCCCAGTCGAGCAGGGTGTTGAAGGCGTTGACGGCCTTCTCGCCATCGGCCTGGTCATCCTCGGCCTTGCTGGCAAGCGGCAGCTCCTTGGTCGAAAAATCCTTGCAGCCAAGCTCGACACCCTGGGTAACAGACTTGCCGTAGGACGCGTTGGCGCCGGTCAGCGGGCCGATGGTGCCGATCTTAAACGAAGCGTCGCCCGAAGCGGAACCGCTGTCGCCGCCGTTGGAGGAGCAGCCAGCTAGAATGGACATCGCCCCCAGACCTGCTGCGCTCGCGATAACGCTCCTGCGATTCATAACAGGGTTCAATGACTTACCGGTGAGGCTCGACATGCGGCTCTCCTCTCAAATCTCGTCGGGTTTCGGTTACCCGACAGGCCATCCTTCGCCGTGTTCGGCGTTCGCAAAATAGTAGACGCTTTAGTTGAGAAAAGTGGCGATTATTTCGACTTTTCTTTGGATTTGTTCATTTATCCATAATTATGCGTATTTCCATTGTTTTATGCAGTTTAGCCACTTTATTATGTAAAAGTAATGTTTCCATTCTGTTACAGGCGTCCCTGCCCTGAATAAAACAGCCTCACCGGTCGTGCTTTATGCGCACTTAGGAAGCGATGTACTTGCCGTCCTGGATCACATAGGCTGTCCATGCCGTCGACACCCATTAGTGTCATGTCGTAGCTCATGTCCTTGGCGTTCTTGAGCAAAACGGACGCTGGGGTGTAATAGATCGGGGCAAAAATAAGCGTGGCTCCGACAAGGAAACTCCTGCGGTTAAGTACGTTGTTGATGCTAAACATGGTGTCCCCCTTTTTTCGCTGGCCGCGGTGCGGCCGTCTTGCGGTACAGGGCAAACCTTATGGCGCAAACGTTGACAGTTTGTTACGGAAGTTCGTTTGTAGCGAGCATGTTTCCAATGTTTCCGCAGCGTTTCGGGGGTGCCGTTTTGTGCGACTCCTGTTGCCTGGCGAGCACGCACCCTCGGTTCACGCTAGAATGCACTCAACCTTTAAGCGGTTAATCCATCCATAAGATGCACGAAGGAGCTATCTATGAGCGAACCCCTGCGCACCGTGAACGTCGGTCTGATCGGTCTGGGAACCGTCGGCGGCGGCGTGGCCCGTCTGATCAAGAGCCACCACGATGAGTACCTGGCAGCCTACGGCATCGACCTTAAGCTGACCCGCGCCTGCGCGCTTGCCTGGGAGCAGGCCGAAGCAGCCGGCATTGAGCGCGAGGCCTTTACGAGCGACTGGCACGATGTCGTCACCGACCCCGCCGTCGATATCGTCGTCGAGCTGATCGGCGGCGAGCATCCCGCGACCGAGATCTTCACCACTGCCTTTGAGCACGGCAAGCACGTCGTCTCTGCCAACAAGGCCCTGCTGGGCCGTCACGTCGAGACGCTTGCCGAGAAGGCGCGCGCGTGCGGCGTGCAGATTAAGTGCGAGGCCAGCTGCGGCGGTGGCATCCCCATTGTCAGCACGCTCGAGCACGACCTGGTGGGCAACAAGATCCTGACCATCGCTGGCATTCTCAACGGCACCACCAACTACATCCTGTCGCGCATGGACGCCGAGGGCGCCGATTACGCCGACGTGCTCGCCGACGCCCAGGCAAAGGGCTATGCCGAGGCCGACCCGTCCGCCGACGTCGACGGCTTCGACGCCGCCAGCAAGACGGCAATCCTCGCTTCCATCGGCTTTGGCACCCGCGTGACCACCGACGATGTCTACCAGCAGGGTATCCGTACCATCGGCGCCGAGGACATTGCCCAGGCCCGCGAGCTCGGCTACACCATCAAGCTGTTGGGCATCGCCCGCAATACCGACGCCGGCGTCGACGTCCGCGTGCATCCCACGCTCATCCCGGCAGACCATATGCTCGCCAAGGTCAACGGCGCCATGAACGCCGTCTACGTGGTGGGTGACGCCGTGGGCGAGACCATGTTCTACGGCGCTGGCGCAGGCTCCTTCCCCACCGCGAGCGCCGTCGTGGGCGATATCCTGTCGCTCTCCGAGCAGATCAGCCGCGGCGTGGCTCCGCTGCCCGAGATTGAGCCCTATGGTCACAATCTCGCCTTTAAGCCTATGGACGAGCTCCAGACCAAGTACTATGTGCGCCTGAAGGTCGCCGACCGCGTGGGCGCCCTGTCCGAGACGGTCGACATCTTTGCCAAGCACAACATCTCGATCTCGCTCATCAACCAGGTCGAGGACGGCAAGTCGGGCGTCAGCGATGCCTGCTCGGTCATCTTCCTGACGCACCGCGCGCTCGAGAAGGACGTCCAGGCTGCCGCCGCCGAGCTTGCCGGCGTCGACTGCGTGGCCGAGGTCGCCAACGTCCTGCGCATCGAGGACGTTGAGGCTTGGACCGAAGGCGTCATGGCGAACTAGCCCAACGCTCGCCTAGCAATACGCGCCTTGAGGGCTCCCGTCCGATGTGGGACGGGAGCCCTTTTGTCACCTGCCGTAAGCACAACGGCAGAGCATATTTGCGCGAGCCGCTCATCGGTAACGCGGGCTACCGTTCACCGATATGCAAACGCGGCCGATTCCGGCTACCGCTACGCTGAGCTGCGTATGTCCGCCCGCGATGAGAGGAAATACCATGTTGCTCGAGGGCAAGAAAGCAATCATCACCGGAGGCACGCGCGGTATCGGCTATGCGATCGCCTGCCGTTTTATCGAGGAAGGCGCTGCCGTCACCGTCTTTGGCTCACGCCAGGAGACTGCCGACGCGGCCGTTGAGAAGTTGGCGGCCGCCTATCCCGACGCCAAGGTCTGGGGCCGCTCCTGCGACCTCACCTCGCTCGAGGCCGTGACCGAGGCCTTTACCCAGGCTGCAGCCGATATGGGCGGTTTGGATACAGTCGTCAACAATGCCGGCATCTCCCAGCGCTCACCCCTTTTGGACTACACGGCCGAGGAGTTCGCTAAGGTTATGGACCTCAACGTCGTCGCCGTCTTTAATGGCCACCAGGCAGCCGTCAAGATCATGACCGAGGCAGGTCATGGCGGCACCATCACCACCACGAGTTCGATGGTCGCCAAGTACGGTCAGCCCTCCGGCGTTGGCTATCCCACGTCCAAGTTTGCCGTCAACGGTATGGTCCAGTCGCTCTCGCGCGAGCTCGCCCCCATGGGCATCCGCGTCAACGCCGTCGCGCCTGGCGTAACCAAGACCGATATGGTCGCCAACCTGCCCGAAGAGGTTATTAAGCCCATCATCGCCACCATTCCGCTGGGTCGCATGGGCGAGCCCGAGGATGTCGCCAACGCCTTTGTTTTCCTGGCGAGCGACATGTCCTCCTACGTCACGGGCGCCGTGCTCCCCGTCGACGGAGCCGCCCGCTCCTAAAGGTCGCAAACCACGACTTCGAACCTCAACGAGGCCCAACGCAAAAGGCGCGCTGTCTGCATCAACCGCAGGCAGCGCGCCTTGTTCTGCTTGCAGGGGAAGCTGCGTCCCGGTATTTCAGCTCAGAACGGGGCGCAGTTTCCCTCAGGGCCTTCTTTCGGAAACTATGTCCCATTCTGGGCGCGCATTCTGGGACACGCTTTCCGCAACGGGCTTCTCGCGGAAAGCGCATCCCACTCTGGACGCCAATTCCGGGATGCATTTTCCGCGGCGGTGTCGGCTACTTGCCGTCGTCGTCCTCGGCTTCTTCTCTTGCATAGAGCTCCAACATGCGGCGGCGGTATTCGCGCACGGCGAGCTTGGCGCGCTCCAGGCGGCGACGCTCGCGCGGGGTCAGCTCGGACGGGTCGACCTCATCACCATAGGTCTTATCGGCAAGAAGATGCGCCGCGTCCACGATGCGGGCATCGATGTGGCCGCTCGCCGCCTCGGCGGAAAGACGCTCGGCAATCGTATCGAGCGTAGGCAAGCCCTCGAATACGCGACCATGGCCATGCGAAGTCAGCAGCTCGTGCTCACGTGAGAGCAGGCTCGCCAAATCGTGATGGGCGCGCAGGATGTCGAGCGCATCGGATGGATGCTCGGCAACTTCTGCCACGGCGGCGACCGGCGCGGCGTCGACCACGCGGTAGAAGAGCTGCGCGAGCAACGGCATCAAGAACACCGTGATGGCACCGGCAGCAACCATGACCGACGCAATATCTTGCGACAGCGCGCCCGCGTTGACGGCAACGCTTGTCACGGCAACGATGATCGGCAGGGCCGTGGTGCAGTACAGGGCCACGGTAATGCGACCATACGCCGACACATCGCGCGTCGCAGGACAAATGCTCATAGAAATAAGTATGGGCACGGCACGAATAATCAACAACGCCACGATAAAGCCCACGAGCAGACCCGGGCGCGACGCCACGGCCGTCAGATCGATCTTTGCGCCCGATACGGTAAAGAATACCGGAATCAAAAAGCCGTAGGCCAGGCCATCAAGCTTGGTCTCGAGCGTATGGTTGCCCTCGGGGATGATGTAGCGCAAGACAAAGCCGGCGGCAAAAGAACCCAACACGATGTCGAGATCAAAGACAGCCGAGAACGCCACGAGCGTGACTAGGATGAGCACCGTCAGGCGCACGAAGGTCTGCGACGTGGTATCGGCGCGTTCCTCGACAAACGCAAAGAAGCGACTGCCGACGCGCTTGGAGCGGCTCGGGACCACGGCCAGCAACACGCAGACCACCGCAAACAAGCCAAGGATTACAAGCGTTTGGATGCCGGTGCGGGCAGACAGCAGCACCGACATGGCAAGCACAGGGCCGAGCTCACCCCAGGTGCCATACGCGAGAATCGAGTCGCCCACGCGCGTGCCGGTGAGCGAGCGCTCACGCATGATGGGCACGAGCGTACCGAGCGCCGTCGAAGTGAGGGCAAGCGTCACGGCGATACCGTCGAAATGACTGACCGAGAACCACGGGGTAAAGCGCACGGCAAGCCAGGCGATACCAAACGTGACGACCCACGTCGCCAAGCCGTAGCGCCCCTCGACGCCCGTGATGCTCTTGGGGTCGATCTCAAAGCCGGCAAGCAGGAACAAGAAGGCCAGGCCCAGCTCGGACACAAGCGAGACCTCGGCATCTACATGGATGACGCCGAGCATATGGGGTCCCAGCACCGCGCCGAGCACGAGCAAAAAGACCGTCTCGGGAACAGGTTTTCCGGGAATCGCTGAGGCGATAAAAGGACTCGCAAAGGCCACGAGTGCGATGATGGCGAGCGAAACGAATGCCATGTGATGCCTTTCTCTTGTTTGCGCTTCACTGTAGCACCCTCGCCGTCCTCAACGCGCCGCGAGCTGTCGTATCATAGTGAGGTTTACAAACATGTGGCTCAAGGCGACCGCGAGGCTTGCCCCGCAAACCGACCGCTGCCGCATACCGTACCGTACGCCCAACCGATCAGGAAGGCAGGAACCAATGGTCTCTCGTATCTACGTGGAGAAGAAACCCGGGTTCGACGTCGAGGCTCAGCAGCTCAAGGGCGAGCTGACCGAAATTCTCGGCATCAAGGGCATCGAGGCCCTGAGGATCATCAACCGCTACGACGTCGAGGGCATCGACGAGGAGCTTTTCCGCTCCTGCGTGCCGACCGTCTTTAGCGAGCCCCAGGTCGATGTGACCTACGACGAGCTCCCCGCAAGCGATGGCGCCGTCTTTGCCGTCGAATTCCTGCCTGGCCAGTTTGACCAGCGCGCCGACTCCGCCAGCGAGTGCGTGCAGCTCATCAGCCAGGGCGAGCGCCCCGCCGCGCGCTCCGCCAAGGTCTATATGATCTCGGGCGCTCTGGACGAAGCCGCCATCGATGCCATCAAGCACTACGTGGTGAACCCCGTCGAGGCGCGCATCGCCTCGCTCGACCTGCCCGAGACGCTGTACATGGAGACCCCCGAGCCCCAGCCCGTCGAGGTGCTCGACGGCTTCCGCGAGCTCGACGAGGCCGGCCTTGCCGCCTTTATTTCCGAGCGCGGCCTTGCCATGGACGAGGCGGACATCGCCTTCTGCCAGCAGTACTTCCGCGATGAGGACCGCGACCCCACCATCACCGAGATCCGCGTGATCGACACCTATTGGTCCGACCACTGCCGCCACACCACCTTCGGCACCGTCCTGGATGACGTGACGATCGACGACGCCGTGGTGCAGCAGGCCTTCGACCGCTACATGGAGATGCGCCACGAACTCGGCCGCGACGCCAAGCCCGTCTGCCTCATGGACATGGGCACCATCGGCGCTAAGTACCTTAAGAAGACCGGCGTAATGACCGATGTCGATGAGTCCGAGGAGATCAACGCCTGCACCGTCAAGGTGAAGGTCGATGTCGATGGCGAGGACCAGGACTGGCTGTTCCTCTTTAAGAACGAGACCCACAACCACCCGACCGAGATCGAGCCCTTCGGCGGTGCCGCCACTTGCGTGGGCGGCGCTATCCGTGACCCGCTCTCGGGCCGCAGCTATGTGTATCAGGCTATGCGCGTCACCGGTGCCGGCGACCCCACCGTCCCGGTTTCCGAGACGCTCGAGGGCAAGCTGCCGCAGCGCAAGCTCGTGACCACTGCCGCCGCCGGCTACTCCAGCTACGGCAACCAGATCGGCCTTGCCACCGGTCAGGTCAACGAACTCTATCACCCCGGTTACGTGGCCAAGCGCATGGAGGTTGGCGCCGTCGTGGGCGCTACCCCGGCAAACCACGTTCGTCGCGAGTGCCCCGCCCCCACCGACAAGATCATCCTGCTGGGCGGCCGCACCGGCCGCGATGGCATCGGTGGCGCCACCGGCTCCTCCAAGACCCAGAACACCGAGTCCATCGAGACCTCGGGTGCCGAGGTCCAGAAGGGCAACGCCCCGGTCGAGCGCAAGCTGCAGCGTCTGTTCCGCCGCGGCGACGCCTGCCGTCTGATCAAGCGCTGCAACGACTTTGGCGCCGGCGGTGTCTCGGTCGCCGTGGGCGAGCTTGCCGACGGCCTGTATGTCGACCTTGATACCGTGACCAAGAAGTACGACGGCCTGGACGGCACCGAGCTCGCTATCTCCGAGTCCCAGGAGCGTATGGCCTGCGCCGTCGCCGACGGTGACGTCGAGGAGTTCATGGGCTACGCCGCCGAGGAGAACCTCGAGGCGACCGTTATCGCCGAGGTTACCGCCGAGCCGCGCATGCGCATGGCCTGGAACGGTGTCGCCATCGTCGACCTATCCCGCGAGTTCCTCAACTCCAACGGCGCGCCCAAGCACCAGATCGCCCACGTGTGCGCCCGCAGCGTGTGGCAGCCCAGCTGGGCCGGCACCACGCTTGCCGAGCGCATGACCTCGCTTGTCACCGACCTCAACGTCGCTTCCAACAAGGGCCTTTCCGAGCGCTTCGACTCCACCATCGGCGCCGCGACCGTGCTCATGCCCTTTGGTGGCAAGACGCAGCTCACCCCAAGCTCGGCCATGGTCGCCAAGTTCCCCGTGGACGGCGAGACCACCACGGCGAGCGCTATGGCATGGGGCTTCAACCCCTACCTGATGGAAGCCGACCAATTTGCGGGCTCCTACCTGTCCGTGGTCGAGTCCATCGCCAAGCTCGTTGCCGCCGGCTTTGAGCACAAGCGCGCCTACCTCTCCTTCCAGGAGTACTTCGAGCGTCTGCGCACCGAGGCAGAGCGCTGGGGCAAGCCCACGGCAGCCGTCCTGGGCGCCCTCATGGCCCAGGTCGACCTGGGTGCTGGCGCCATCGGCGGCAAGGACTCCATGAGCGGCTCGTTTGAGGACGAGGCCGGCGAGCTCAACGTTCCGCCGACCCTGATCAGCTTCGCCGTCGCCGTGGGCAGGGCCGCCCGTGCCGTCTCGCCCGAGTTCAAGGGTCTGACGCACCGCGTCGTCCGCATCGCCCCCGCTACCTATGGCGAGGACTACCGTCCCGACGCCCAGCAGCTGCTCGCCGCGTTTGACGCCGTCGAGGCGCTCACTGCTACCGGCGACGCCCTGGCCATCTCCACGCCCGGCTACGGCTGCGGCGCCGAGAGCCTCTTTAAGATGTGCGTCGGTAACCAGATCGGCATCGAGCTTGCCGAGGACGTGGACGTGGAGAGCCTCTTCACCCCGCTCTACGGCAGCTTTATCGTCGAGCTCGCCGAGGATGCCGAGCTGCCCGAGGTCGCCGACGGCGTTGTCGTCGAGCCCCTGGGCACCACCGTCGAGGGCTATGTCATCGACACCGGCTCCGAGGTCATCGAGCTCTCCGAGCTCCAGGAGGCCTGGGAGAGCGGCATCGAGGGCGTCTTTGCCTACCGCAGCGCCGACGAGACCCCCGAGGTCGAGACCATCGACTTCCGTGCCAAGGACATCCACGTGTACAGCGGCGCCAAGATCGCCCGTCCGCGCGTGATCATCCCCGTGTTCCCCGGCAACAACTGTGAGTACGACAGCGCACGTGCCTTCCGCGCAGCCGGTGCCGAAGCCGACACCTTCGTGATCAACAACCTCACGCCCGAGGCCGTCGCCGAGAGCACCCACGAGCTTGCCCGCCGCATCCGTGCAAGCCAGATCGTCATGATCCCCGGCGGCTTCTCGGGCGGCGACGAGCCCGATGGCTCCGCCAAGTTCATCACGGCGTTCTTCCGCGCTCCCGAGGTCACCGAGGCAGTTCGCGACCTGCTCAAGGCCCGCGACGGCCTGATGCTGGGCATCTGCAACGGCTTCCAGGCCCTGGTCAAGCTCGGTCTGGTGCCCTACGGTGACATCGTCGACGCCACGCCCGATGCGCCCACGTTGACGTTCAACACCATCGGTCGTCATCAGAGCCGTCTGGTGCGCACCCGCATCTCGTCCAACCTGTCCCCGTGGCTGTCGCAGTGCAGCCTGGACGACCCCTACACCGTCGCCATCAGCCACGGCGAGGGCCGCTTTGTCGCCAATGACGAAGTGCTCACCCAGCTGATCGCCAACGGCCAGGTCGCCACGCAGTACGTGGGCGAAGACGGCAAGCCCAGCATGGATCTCTCCGTCAACCCCAACGGCTCCGCACTCGCCATCGAGGGCATCACGAGCCCCGACGGCCGCGTCCTGGGCAAGATGGGCCATGCCGAGCGTCGCGGCGACAACCTGTACCGCAACGTGCCCGAGCATGTCCCCGGCGATAAGTTCATGCCGATCTTCGAGAGCGGCGTAGCCTACTTCGCCTAAACCTTTCCCATCGGGTACAATCCCCTCGGGTAACAACACCCGCCACCGGCACACCCGGTGGCGGGTTCTTTTTTGCTTCGCGCATACAGGAAGGACATCATGGAAAGCCGCAAGCCGTATCTCGCCACCCTGCCCGGACTTATCCTGGGCTGTCTTGTTTGCTGTGCGCTCTGGGGGTCGGCTTTCCCCTGCATCAAGATCGGCTACGCACTCTTTGGTATCCCGGCGCACGATGCCGCTTCGCAGCTGCTCTTTGCAGGTTTACGCTTTACGCTTGCCGGCGCCCTGGTTATCGTTGGGATGAGCGCGGCCCAACGCCGCCCCCTCATACCGCAAGCGCGCGACATCAAGCCCATCTTTGTCTTGTCGCTCTTCCAGACTATCGGGCAGTATTTCTTTTTCTATCTGGGCCTCTCGCGCGCCAGCGCCATGTCGAGCTCCATCATCGAGGCCAGCGCCAACTTCCTCGCAATCCTCTTTGCCGCCCTGGCATTTCACACCGAGAAGCTCAATACGGCCAAGGTGCTTGGCTGCGTGTTGGGCTTTGCCGGCGTCGCGCTTGTCAACCTTTCGGGCGCAGATGGCACCTTTGGCCTCACGCTCGATGGCGAGGGCTTTATCCTAGCCTCCACTGTCGCGGGCGCTCTTTCGACCTGCCTGATCGGCATCTTCTCGCGCAAGCACGACGGTGTTTTGCTTGCCGGCTGGCAGTTTTTAGTCGGCGGCCTGGTCCTCACCGCCATCGGCTTTTTGATGGGCGGCACGTTGTCCCCCACCGAAGTCGCCCCCGCCATCGCGCTCATCATCTACATGGCGCTTATCTCCGCCGTCGCGTACTCGCTGTGGTCCCGCCTGCTCGCCGTCAACCCCGTCAGCCGCGTGTCGGTCTTTGGCTTTATGAACCCGGTCTTTGGCGTGCTGTTGAGCGCACTGCTGCTCGGCGAGGGCGCTGGCACGAGCCCCGTTACCGTCATCGTTGCCCTGTTGTTGGTCTGCGGCGGCATCATCATCGTCAACAAACCCAAAAAAGCCTAGCGAGCTCACCTTTTTAGGGAGGGCGTTTGCACACTTTAGCTTAATGGAATACATCGATGAGCTGAGGGCCGCCACGCACGCAAGCGTGCGACCCTTTTCCTAGCGTATCTGGATGCCGGCTTTCTTTTTCTCGGCCTTGACGCGGTAGAGCTCCGCATCGGCAGCGCGAAGTAAGTCTTGCCAGGTATCAACACTATCGCCGACCCGCGCGCAACCGATGGACATCCGCAATGCATACGGCACCTCGGCATGCGCGAGCTCGTCGTTGATTGTCGCGCACAGATGCATGATATCCTGTTCCGCCGCTGCCTTTTGGAGCACCACGAACTCATCGCCACCATAACGCGCGATAAAGCCACCAGACGCCGAGCAGACCTCTTTGAGCGCAGCGGATATTACCTGAAGAGCATGGTCGCCCTCCACATGTCCATAGCGATCGTTAATCTGCTTAAAGCCGTCAGCGTCCATCATAAGCAGATACACATCTTCGGCCTGATCCACATTTGAAAAGAGCGACAGCATATAGGTCTCAAAACGGTTGCGGTTGTTGAGTCCAGTCAACGGGTCAGTCGAGATCAGTTGCTCCTGGCAGATGATATAGAGCAGCAACATGCTAATCATTATGCCGACACAAAGGCCAGGCACCGAGTATACGATCTGAAAGGTACCGCCCACCAGAGCGGGAACCGCAAAAAAGGCGAGGGTGCGATAAATGGCCTTCTTTTGCAGGCTTTCGACTTTTCGAGCCTGAATAAAGGCATGCAAGGACGTATATATGACGTAGCAGTAGCTAACGATAGGCTGAATCATATAAAGCGCTCCGCGACGATATACGCCCCGCGCATCGATATAGAACATAGCGTGCGTCCAGTAGCTGGTAAATGCCAGAACGACCACCAATGCGGTTGGCAACGTTAAAAGTACCACCCTATAGGGCGTGGTCAGGAGCCGTGAGCCCTGCATCGTCTCGGAATAGAAAAACCAAATGAGGCACGCGATGGCGAACAGCGAAAACGAAACCGCGTTGGAAATCCAGTTGGCCGTGATGCCTACAGGAGTGCTCACGCCGTCCGAGAGCGTCCAGATCATATCGAAGAAAATGTAGGCAGCAGACGTGTAGCCCAGCATGCTAAACAAAAGCTGCTGGGTGCTCGAGAACAGGGAGCGACGGCTTCGTACGGCAAGCCCGATAAGAACAATCATGCACAGCAGGAATATCTCGATCTTGAGTGCCTTTACCACTAGACGCCCTCCCTTCAATATCCAAGTGGCCAGAATCGCCCAATTCGAATCTGGGCAACAAACACCCCCCTACTCCGCAGGGGTAAGGGGAATAATAGCAGAGCGCCCGAACGTCACTGCAAGACAGCTCTCGTTCGGGCGCTCAAACGGCGCGAGTTGCACGCCGGAATCATTGATGGGTATCGATTGCTACTCGCCATCGATGTCGGTCGCGACAGCCTCTTCGATGGCCTCGACACCGGCAGGCGACAGGTCTTCCTTGCTCTGGCAGAACTTCTTATCGACCCAGCCGGTCAGAATCGGGGCCATGATTGCCGTGATGATGACGGCAGTGGCGATCTGCGCATACGCGGTGGGCGCAAGCTCGGCATAGCGCGGAGCGACCTCGGCGAGGGCGACCGGCGTGGTCATGGCCGTGCCGGCAATGGTGGAACATGCCACAGCCGCCTTACCATTGCCGCCACACAGGCGCTCGAAGGCAAAGGTAATGGGACCGACGATAAAGAGCGTGATGAGGCCCAGCAGGATGCCCGAAATGCCACCGGCGATGAAGCTCGAAAGGCTCATGGACGCACCGAGCTGAAAACCAATTACAGCGATCGCGGGATTGGCGCCGGGAACCAGCAGGTTCTTGATAAACGGGAACAAGTTGCCCAGGACCATGCCGATAACAAGCGGCAGGATGGATCCGATGATGGTGCCGACGGGGATGTTGGCGAGACCCGAAACACCAAGGATGATCATCGTGACGGCGGGGCCGGCCGTAAAGAACAGGATACCGACAGCGCCCTGCTCGGACTCATCGCCGAACTCGCCCATGATGCCCGTATAGAGCGCCATGTTGCAAAACGTAATGCCGCCGATGATGGAAACCGAGCTCAGGCCTAAAAAGTTATCGTTAAAGAAGTACGCGACGCCCAGACCCAGCGCGGCTGCCACTACAAGCTTAGGAATCAGCACGACGATGCCGGTCTTGATGGCGCCCGGCGTGGACTTAAAGCTGATGCCGGCGCCCACGAACAGCAAGATCGCGGCAACGATGGTGTTGGAGCCGCCGCGGCAGGCAGCCGTAAAGAAGCCGCCGACCTCAAAGACCTGCGGGCAGAAGGTATTGAGCAAAAGGCCGACGATCATCGGATAGATCATGATGTCGCCCGGGATGCGCGGTACCTTGAATTTCTTTTGCTCGCTGGCGGTCGCTTCCTGTGCCATGAAACCCCCATTTCCGCTGACGCAGAACAAAAGCCCACGTCACGCTTTGCTACAGTAAAGTTTGACCATGGTACCAGAAGAAGCAGACCGCCTCGGTGAGAAATTCGATTCGTTAGGCCGGGACGATAACGCGTCCTGCTCCTATACGAGGCTCAAAACGATATAGAACACGATGCCCGAAACGCAGCACCACAACATCGACTTTGTCTTGATTGCCACCGCCACGACGCCGGTGGCCGCAATCCAGGGAACCAAGGCAGGCCAGAGTCCCGCGTCGAACGCGCCGGGGTTCACCAAGTCGTTGGCGACCAGCGCGGCAAAGGCAGCGGGCGGGATATAGCCCAGGGCCTCGGTAATGCGGGGCGACAGGGTCCGCCCGCGCAAGGCGAACGCCGGCGCGATGCGAAAGAACGCGATAGCAGCCCACGACGACAGCCACAGAACCAAGAACTCGTTAGCGGGCATCGCGGGCACCTCTTCCGTCAAATACAGCATCGCACGCCAGCGCAATGGCAATGCCGACCACGACGCTTGCCGGCACGGCAATATTCGCGAGGCCCAAGAACTTGCATACGGCGACGGACACCGCGCCCGAAACCGCCGCGACAACGTTACCGCGCGACAGCCGCTGCGAAAAGAGCAGGCAGATAAAGAGCGAGGTGCAGACAAAGGCTGCAATGGCGGTGGGAACATCGACAACGGCGCCGACGATGGCGCCCATCGTACACGAAACGCCCCATGTTGCGATGAGGATCACGTTGAGCACAAAGGACTCGCGCGGGCCCCAATCCTCCCCTTCAACCAACTTGGCAAGCGAGATGCCATATGCCTCCTCGGTAAGTGTCGCGGCAACAGCCAGCGTCTGACGCTTCGAGGCACCCCTCAGATGCGGTGCGATCGATGCCGAGTAAAGCGCAAAGCGCGAGGAGATTGCGGCGACGCTCGCGACGATCGATGCTGCAGGCACACCCGCCAGCCACAGGTTGCAGATCATAAACTGGCCGCTACCCGTCACAAACGTACTGCTTAGAGCAAAGACCATCCAGGGCTCCATTCCCGTCTGCCCCATGATCATTCCGCACGGCGCGCCTATTGCAACATAGGTAAGCATCACTGGCCAGACGGTTCTAACGATTTTGAGCACCATACGTTTCTCATCCTGACAAGGTCTCCGAGCCGCATGTAGCGACACGGCAGAATCATCATCCGGCAGCAACCGAGTTCACCTACAATTGCCACCGGATCGAAAGACACAACTTTTTAGGAAGTCATTATGACAGCTATCGATCGAGACCGGGCGCGCGCGGCCTTCAAAAGCTACACCGATGCCTACGACGCCACCAACCCACGCATCGCGCTCAAAATCGAGCATACGTACCACGTGGCCGAGGCATGCGATGCCGTAGCGCGCGAGCAGGGCTGGTCGTCAGAAGATATTGACCTGGCATGGCTTTGCGGCCTGCTACACGATATGGGCCGCTTTGAGCAGCTGCGACGCTGGGACACCTTTAAGGACGCCGAGAGCATGAGCCATGCGGCGCTGGGCATCGAGGTCCTCTTTGGCGAGAATCCCGCCGATGCACCCGCCGTAACGAGCATCCGCGACTTTATCGATGACCCGGCAGAAGAGGAGCTCATCCGAGCGAGCATTGCCTATCACAGCGATTTCCGTCTACCCGCGCAGCTCGACGAGCGCACGCGGAGCTTCTGCGATATCGTGCGCGATGGCGACAAGATCGACATTATGCGCACCATCGCCGACAGCACTGTCGACACTATCCTCAAGGTGGACGAGAAGACGTTTCTCGGCAGCCGTTTCTCGTCGCCGACACTTGCCGCCTTTGACGAGCACCGCTGCGTCGCACGCGATGAGCGCGATGAGCCCGCCGACTTCTTGGTGGGGCTTATCTGCTTTATGTTTGAGCTCGTCTATCCAGCAAGCCGCGCGCTGGCGCGCGAGCAGGGCGATATCCACCGCCTGCTCGACGCGCCCTTTGGCATTACGCGGCCCTTTACCGACCCCGCCACGCAGGCAACTTGGAGCCGCCTAAAGGACGAGATGCGCGACTGGCTGGCGCGCGCCTAGCGCTCAAGCTGGGCCAGCAGCTCCTCGACGACCTCGACGGCGTCCCCAACAACCTTGTACTGGGCAGCACCGAAAATGGGGGCATCCGGGTCCTCGTTGATGGCGATGATGCACTCCGCCCCACCGATGCCGGCAAGATGTTGGATGGCGCCCGAAACACCGATACTCACGAGAAGCCTGGGCGAAACCGATACGCCCGTCTGGCCAATCTGGTGGCGATACTCCAGCCAACCCGCCTCCACGACGGGACGCGTGCAACCAAGCTCGGCACCCAGAGCCTCGGCGAGCCTTCGCATCAACGGCAGGTTTTTCTTGGAACCAATGCCGCGACCCACCACGACCAGGCGCTCGGCATTGGCGATCGAGGGCTGCTGTCCCCACTCCTCGGCGGGAATCGAGATCTCGACACGAGCCTTAGCATCATCCGCAAGCGATATCTGGGTGATCGTGCCGGAGCGGCCGTAGTCGAAGTCGGGAGCCTTAAAGATACCGGGGCGCACCGTTGCCATCTGCGGACGGTGGTTGGGGCAAATGATGGTGGCCATCAGGTTGCCGCCAAACGCCGGACGCGTCTGTTGCAGCAGTCCCGTCTCTGTATCCATCGAAAGTACGGTGCAGTCAGCCGTAAGGCCCGTCTGCAAACGCACGGCAACGCCGGGTGCCAGTTCGCGACCAAAAGCGGTCGCACCGTATAGGATGGCCTCGGGTTTGCGTTCGGCTACCAAATCGCAGATCAAGCGGGCGTAGACCTCCGCATCGTTTTGGCGCAGGCGCTCGTCGCGACAGGCCAGGACTTCGTCGGCGCCCGCGCAAACCAGATGCTCCAGGTCCCCGAGCGAGCCCTCAGGGCTCATGCCGACCAGTGCCACCAGACGGCAGCCGCGAGCATCGGCAAGCTCGCGCCCCTTGCCCATAAGCTCATAGGCCACGGGAGCCACGGCATCGTGCTCGTCGGTCTGCGCGAATACCCAAATGTCTCGATATGCATCAAGGTCCACCGCACCAGCAGCCTCGTCACGCTCGATCGAGATAGCGTTGACAGGGCAGGCGTCGACACACCCACCGCATAGGATGCAGCCGTCGGTTACATGGGCGCATCGGCTGGGTCGCTCGCCTTCCACTACGATGCCGCCCGAGGCACAGGCGCGAACGCAGCGACCGCAGCCGATACAGGCTTCGCTATCGATAATCAGTCCGCCCATCTATGCCATCCCCTCGATAATCTTGGCAAGCTTTGCCGCCTGCTCGGACGCCGTTCCCTCAACGGTCTCGCACGTTTGGTCACGGTCGGGCACAAACGAGCGCACGACCTGTGTCGGCGACCCGGCAAGGCCGCAACGCGCGGGGTCGGCGTTCACGTCGGCGGCACTGACCACGCGCACGTCCGCCTCCTCCGCCGCGCGAATACCGGCAATACTCGGCATACGCAACTGGCCAATCTCCTTGGCAGTCGTCATCGCGCACGGCATCTCAAGGTACACCGTCTCCTCGCCGGCATCGCATCCGTGAACGAGCGCCAGCGAGCCACAGGTCGTAAAGCCCGCGCTTTGCACGCAGCTCACGTCGGTCACGCAGGGAATCTCAAAGGCACCGGCAAGCTCGGGACCAATCTGGGCCGTATCGCCATCCACCGCCATCTTGCCGCAGATGAGCAGGTCGAAGTCCTCGTCGAGCGCCTCGATGCCGCACTTGAGGGCGTAGGTGGTCGCCAGGGTATCGGCACCTGCAAAGGCGCGATCGGTCAGCAGCAGCGCGTCGTCGGCACCGCGGGCGATGCAGTCGCGCAGCAGCGACTCGGTCGCGGGGATGCCCATCGACACCACCGTTACGCGCACGTCCATGCCAAAGCCGATAAAGTCGTCTTTCAGCGCCAGCGCGCATTCCAAAGCGCTCGCATCAAAGGGATTAATGACCGCCTGCTTGCCATCGCGCACGATGGTATTGGTCTTGGGGTCCATCTTGACCTCGGTGCTGCCCGGCACGGCCTTGACGCACACCACCATATGGAAATCGCTCATCTTCACGCGCCCCCTTTCTGGACAAGCTCATCCAAGAGCTTCTCCGAAAACAGGTTGCCGCGACCCAGCTGCCCGTCGGGATCGAGCTGGAGCTTGAGCCGCGCCGACTCGACCATGGCCTCGTGACCGTACATCGTCTCTAAGAAGCCCGCCTTGATCTTGCCGACGCCGTGCTCGGCAGAAACGGCACCGCCCATAGCCGTTACCTCCGCAGCCCACTGGGCAAACAGCTCGCCACCGCGACGGTAGTCCTGCGCATCGCGCGGCAGGATGTTCACATGCAGATGGTTGTTACCGATGTGCCCCCAGGCAGCAGATTCAAGCCCGCTTTCGGCCAGTGCGCGGCGATAGAGGACCACGACATCGGCAAGGCGTGCATTGGGCACCGACATGTCCGAACCCAGTTTGGTGATGGTGGGATCCGTGCGGCGACGCTCGTCGATAAGCATATTGACGCTCTCGGGGACCGCATGGCGGAAGAACCGCTGGCACTCGCGATCAACCTCGGTGCGCGCGACCCATGTCGCATCGTCGCGGCCACCCGCAAACTCGAGCACCCATCCCAGGTGGTACAGTTCCTCGGTCGCCTGGGCCTCGTCATCGCAGTCGAGCTCCACGTACACACAGACCTTGGCCTCTTTGTCGAGCGCCGGCAGCGAGGCAAACGCCGTCGACTGCTCGCGCTGGCGACGTAGAATATCCAGGGCGCCAGCGTCGAAGTACTCGATAGCAGCCGCATGGGACAGGACGGGACGCACGGAATCGGTAAAGGACACGGCCTTGTCTTCGCTATCGAAAAAGCAGCTCACACCCCAAACGACCGCAGGCGCCGCCTGCAGGGCAATCTCGAGCTCGGTGATAACGCCGAGCGTGCCGCAAGCACCGATAAAGAGGTCGATGGCGTCCATTTCGTCCGCAACGAAATAGCCTGAGGCATTTTTTGTCTTGGGCATGGTATAGCCGGGAAGATCGAGCTCGAGCGTACGGCCCACTGCCGTCACGAGCGACAGGTGGCGGCCCTGGGCAAAAGCCTCGCCGCGCTGAAGCTCAAGCAAATCGCCATCAGCCAGCGCGACGTGGAGTCCCGTGATATGTGGGCGCATGGGGCCGTAAGCGTAGCTACGGGCGCCGGAAGCGTTGCATGCCGCCATGCCGCCCAGACAGGCAGATGCCTCGGTGGGATCGGTAGGAAAGAATTGCTCGGGCGCTTCCTGGAACTCCTCGTAGGCCTCAAGCGATGCCTGGTCCCAACCAGCGGTCGGCAGCACCTTCTTGCCCAGCTGCTTGCGCAGCTCCGAGAGCACAACGCCCGGCTCCACGCGCAGCAGAAATTGGCCTTGTTCATCGCGGCGAAGGCCCAAGTAGCGATTCATACGGGAAGTATTGAGGATATGCCCGCCGTGGGGCACGGCACCGGCGGCAAGGCCGGTTCGGGCGCCCTGAACCGTTACCGGGACACGCTCGGCATGGAGCTTTTCCAAAATGGCACGGACCTCGTCTTCCGTTGTCGGAAACGAGATGCTCGATGCTTCGCCCGATGCGCGAGACTCATCGCGACCATACTCTTCGAACTCGTCGGTGAAGGGTTTGATGGTTGCAGACACGCGAACTCCCCCTTTAGCTAACTACAGTGTTTGCAGGGAGATGTTACCGCATCGTTTCGTCGACGTGTTCGAGACCGTCTCCATAATTGGCGATTTTTACGTTCGTGCAATTCGGCGAGCGGCTTGATTTCCTCGGCAGACGATGCTTTTGACACATATGGCCCCGCCGTCGCCGACCGCGCGATTGTCGCTTGAAAAAAGTTGGAGTATTTTTTGCCGCCTTTTACCTGCGGAGACACCAATCCGTCAAGCATTTGGTCAGCAATTGGTCAAGTAGTGGCTGATACCGTCGGCATCGACAGCCAAAACCGACAGAAGTTTTGGCCCCAGAAGCAGGGAGGTTCCCATGGCATATTACTGGCCCCAGTACGGCATCGCCATCGAAGTCGACGACGATCCCCATCTCCTACCTTTCGACGAAGAGGCATTCCCCGATACGACGGTCTACCACGTTACCACCGATGTGGTCTGCGACCCCGAGTCGTTCTCGGCGCTCGCCCACCGCATCGCGCATATCCACGACATCGAGCTCCCTCCCGACTTCGACGAGCTTGTCTACTCACGCCGCCTGATGCTTCACATGCTCTTTGGAGCGAACCCGTCCACCTTTGCGCGCATCTATACCGCCAAGGATGCCGCATGAGCGCGAAGAAGCCACCCCACTTTGCAGGCCCGGGTCGTCGCAAGAAGCTCATCGTTGCCTGCTTGGCCATCGTCTGTGCCCTTGTCGCCGTAGGACTATACGCTTGGCAGTCGCAGCCCGTACCCGAGGCGGGCGCTTCGGTTACGACGGCCGAGGGCAAAACGCGTCAGGAAATCCAAGATGAGCTCGACGCCATCGTCCGCGACAACATGATGACGATTTCGGTCGCACCGGTCGCTCAGCTGCAGGAGGACGGCAAGCTGCGCGTCAACGTGCAAAACGTCCAAGACAATAAATTTCCCCAGCGATTCCGCGTCATCCAAAACGACGAGACCATGCACGAATCCGGTGTGGTCGAGACCGGCAAGACAATCGAAACGTGCCCCGCCGGCGACATCAAAGAAGGCGAGGCGTACATCGAGATCCAGGCACTCGATGCCAAGACCCTCGACAGCCACGGCAATCCGACACGTGTCAAGGTGCGGGTTGAGCAAGCCGAGAACTAGCTTTTCCGGCCGACGCGGCACCGCACGCAATTCACCAGCATTCGTCCAATCATCGCGGGGACGGCCCGCGGCGAATAGAAAGGAACGACCATGGACATCACCAGGAACATGAACGGAGCCAGAGCGCTCGCCGTGGGCGCAGGGCTCGCGCTCGCGCTCGCAATGGGCGCCGCCCCGACGCCAGCTATGGCAGCCGGGCGCGTTGGAACCACGAAGGTAATGGTCAGGACCGAGATCGACAACGTTGAGTTCAAAGTTCCGACGGTTATTCCCTTCGTCGCCAAGGCCGACGGCACGCTTCAGGGCCCCTCAGAAGACGCGACCACCATCGACAATCATTCGGCCTACGGCATCCATGTCACCAACATGAAGATCGACGCCATGAACACCTGGACCATTGCCGCCGACGCCAAGGCCGGAACCGCGCAGAACTCCATCGACTTTAAGGTCGGCCCCGACGGCGCGCTCCAGAACGCCAGCGCCGCAATGCAGGGAACGGGCCTCGATCTTTCCAAGAATGCAGCCTTCGACATGGGCTACCAGGGCATTGCCGGTGGCACGGACAAAATTAAGCTCAAGACAAGCGGAAACGTCGCCCGCGTCACGCGCGACATCTTCCGCGTAACCGGCGAAGGCGATCAGGTTGCAACGATCACCTGGACGGTCGAGCCCGGTGCGCACACGGCATAAGGCCGTCGCCCTGGCCGCCGCCGTCAGCATCCTAGCGTTTGGGCCAGCCATGGCCTTTGCCCAGCAAGAACAGGCGCAGGCCGCCACGCAAGTGACGGTCGACCTCTCGGAGCTCGACCGCAGCGACCGCGAGGAACCGTTGGCGCAGACAGGCGACAAACGATGGCTCTTGGCAGCAGGCGCCGCAGCAGCAGGCGCGGGAACCGCCGGCCTCGGTCTGCACATCAAACACAGCCAGAAACAAAACATGAACAGGCCGCACTAAATTAGCTAAGGAGACCCCATGGCATCGAAGAACCTTTTGCCCGTCGTCGCACTCTGCGGCGCGCTCGCAACCGGAACGCCTGTCGCCGCTTGGGCGACTCCTGTCATGGCAGACTCCTTACCAGCGGCCCTAAGCTCCGCACCAAATCCGTCGAGCGCCATTGCGTGCAAGCGTTTTTCGATCGCACAGGCCGCAATCTCAACCTCGGGATGCCTTCGTCGTAATACGGACGGCTCGATAGTCGTGGATATCAATCGTTCGAACAAGGCAAACGGCTCCCAGGCGGGGTGCGCCGTCTGCACGTGGCGCTCGGTTGTGCTCGATGCAGATGGCGATCCATGCAATTTAGAGCTGCGCATCGACATCGCTTCGGTCGATGACTCGGCGAACGGAGCGAAGGTCGCCTTCGACGGTACGTTTTTTGAGAAAGGAGGCGGTATATGTCTGGGCTGCGCCGCCGCGAATGCAGACGACACGCAGCCCACCCTCTCATTCACGGCATCGTTGCGGCTGACCAAAGCCGGTACCGATGCCATCGCGGCGGGAGAAGCGTCCCTGCTGTTCTACGCCGTCAGTACCAAAGACACAGACGCTCATTTCGAGAAGCCAGCCGGATCACTCAGCCTTACACGAGGGATAGAGGCAGGCCCTATTGAAATCGATGCCCGCGCGCAAAGCAGGCAACGCATTCTTGCCGACCCGGCGCCTCTCGAAATGGAGTGGAACGGATCCGGAGCCATCGGAATTCTCCCCTCCGCGTTTGACGCCAAGACGCTCCCCCCAAACGACGAACCCATCAACGCAACCATACAAGAAGAGAGCGCGGACAAAGAAGCAGGTGCGGGCGACACGCCGTCGCCGACAAACAGCGTCCCAGCTTCTTTCGAAGCGCCGAATGAGCCCGCTGCCGATCCAAACGATCCCGAGTTCGCGGACAGTCTGGGGCTTGCTGATCCTCAAGAGATCGATGAAGGTAACTGCTGCGTGCTTGCCGCGCTCGACCACACGGAGGTCATCGACGCTGCGAACATCGAAGTTGCCGCCGCCAATCAGCCCGTCCGCAAGTCGGCTATCATCGCATTTCCTGAATCCATCGAAGTCGTCTTTTTGCCATCGGGCGAGGTCGTGGCCCCAACACTGCTCACCTTGTTGGGCGCCAAGCATACTCGAAACGAAATTAAAAAGGTCACGGTTGTCGACCCTGCAACCACCGCCAAGCTGCGTCTATACGCCGTTGCTCCAGACGGAGGCAAGACCTTGGAATTCGATGGTGACACACTCCTAGCCTGGCGACGTCTGGACATTATGCAAGACGTCTCGTATCAGATCGAACTCGAAGGGTTTGATCGTGCCCGCGATGCCAATATCATCGCCGCGGCTATTGAATCCCCGCAGCGGCTTATGACACTGCGCTTTGAATACTATCCCTATGTCCCGACAACCACCTGAGGCTTAAATGCTGCACATCATTCCTAACACCACTTATATAACGTATTAGATGAGTCGCGATGTGCCTCGCATTTCGTTCTGCTACGATTGCCACGTTGGCATCAATACAGGAGGGCTCATGCCGGGCTTGGGAACAATCATCAACGTTGTGCTTTTAGTTGCGGGCGGTCTTTTGGGATTAGCGGGCGGCCGCTTCATCACACCGCGCATCCAAGACACGCTCATGAAAGCATCGGGGCTGTGCGTCCTGTTTATCGGCCTTGGCGGCACCATGCAAAAGATGCTCCTTATCGATGGGAAGGCGCTAGCGACCACCGGCACCACCATGCTCATCGTCTCATTTGCGCTCGGTTCGCTCATCGGCGAGGCCGTCAACTTGGAAGCCGCCATCGAGAACCTTGGCGAATGGCTCAAGCGCAAGACCGGCAGTGAGGGCGATAACGAGTTCACCAACGCTTTTGTCTCGACTTCACTCACCGTGTGTATCGGCGCCATGGCAATTGTGGGATCGATCCAGGACGGCCTGCTCGGCGACTGGTCAACGCTTGCCCTCAAGGGCGCACTGGACTGCATCATCGTCTGCACCATGACGGCGTCGCTCGGACGCGGCTGCATCTTCTCGGCCCTGCCCGTAGCCGTGTTCCAGGGGACGATCACGTTGTTTGCCGGCGCGCTCTCCCCCATCATGACCACAGCAGCCCTCAACAGCCTTTCGCTCGTAGGCTCCATGCTCATCTTCTGCGTCGGCGTCAACCTCATCCGTCCTCAGACCTTCCGCACGGCCAATATGCTCCCCTCCGTCGTCATCGCCGTCATCTACGCCCTCCTGTTCTAAATCTATCAACGCAGCGGTATCTCGAACACCTGTTTGATGCTGTGCTATGATATGAGGTCACCGTAGCTGCGTTCGAGAGGAGGAGCGGTGGCCGACCAGGACATCAAGATGCTCATCGAGCGCATTATGGCCGAGGCCCGGACCCATCAGTCTGCCCGCTTCTCACATGAAGTCTACGCAGACGAGCCGATTCTCAAAACCGGCCGACAGATGCAGAATTTCCTCCCCGACCAGTACCGTAAAATGCGCGAGATATCGCGCTGGCAGGATGACCCCAAGGGCGGTGCGGGCCGCTGGCTTTCGGAAGCCGAGCTTTTTTACCGCCAGGGCCTGCTGATGGCCGACTTTGAGGACGACTGTCCCTACAACGGCACCTTTAAGTCGTACTTTCCCACCTACAACGCCATGAGCGACCGGCAGCTGCGCGGCTACTTTACCTGGCGTGCCCAAGTGCGCCGCGGAACCGTCGAGGAAACGTCTACGTCCTTTGCCTTTCTGTATCTCTATGAGCTGATTTGCGGCATTGGCGTAGATGACCCACTCGACGGTTTTAACAAGATCAAGGCCTTTTGGGATGTCTATCGCGCCTTCGAGCCCGGCATTGATCGGTTTGCACGCGTGTGGTTGCAGGATTACGCCGTATTCCATGGGCTCGACCCCAAGCTGCTCCGCGACTCTAAAACCGTCATGTTCGATAACGCCCTTATCGAGCTGCGGCGCGCGGCACGAGACCTTGTACCGGCACCGGCACCGTCCGACCAGACCCCCAAACGTCGCAAAACCTCCGAGCCCACGCTCCCCCTTCCGCCCGATGAGGTGCGCGAGGAGCGACTCATGGCCGCCATCAACGCCCTCTCCACGTACAACCTAAGTAACTCGCGGCTTGACCGCAGCCACCACCGCGATCTGCGCCACGTGGCATGCGCCGTGTATGTCCGCATGGCTCGCTACTATGACACGCACCGAAAGACCGGCATCGTAGCGAGCTTGTTTGGGGAGGAGACGGCCATGCCCTACACCATGTTTGCCTCGGCCGTATTCTTTGCGCCCGAGCGCCACGAGGACTGCGAATACCGCCTGGATCCCATCCACATCTACCGTTGCCAAAACGGCTTTTGGGAATGCATGCGTATCCATGGTAGTAGGCAAAAGAGCAAAAAGCTCGGTGAAATGATGCGCGCCTGCGACCAACGCTTGCGCCTGGCGCTGGACCCCGCCCATCCCCTTAAGGAAGAAAAGGTCCCCAAATATCTGGCCAAAATTATCGATGACGAGATTGTGGCATGGCTTTCGTGGGACGCCGTACACCAGCCCGTCAAGATCGATATCGATCTGAGTCAGCTGGGGCACATTCGGAGCGCCGCTGCGCAAACGCGCGAAGCGCTTTTGATCGACGAAGAGCGCGAGGACGATGTGCCCACAGAGGTCGATACGGCGGAATCCGAGCAACCGGAAGCCAAGCCTGCGACCGACGTGATGGCCGAGCCGATCGCGGCGCCTACGGAGCGCAACAAAGCCGACGAGCCAACCATTTCCACCGAACAGTTTGGCGTCGTGGCACCGCTCCTCGCACCGACGCCAGCGGTCGTATCGACTGCACCCGCTGGCACCGCAACCGAACTCGCGCCCGCCGCAGATGCCTTCCTTCGCGCGCTGCTCGAGCACAACGCAGTACAGGCGGAATCGGCGGTAGTGCAATCGGGGCAGAGCGAGGACATGCTCGTCGACAGCATCAACGAGGCGCTCTTTGACCTGGTGGGAGACACCGTTATCGAATTCGGCGCGGCAGGACCGCAAATTATCGAGGATTACGAAGCAGACGTGAGAGGATACCTAGACTATGAGTGATATCGCATCCGCAGCACCCCGCGTGCCCAAGCGCGTCGCCGCCGTCATTCTCAACTCACTCAAGGGCGGCGTGGTCCCGCGCATCGGCCTTCCCTACATCACCGTAGGGCGCGAGGTCGAGATCCGCGCCCTGCTCACCGATCTGAGTCTCATCGCCGACGGTGGCGCGAGCTTCCGCTTTCTGGTCGGTCGTTACGGCGCCGGCAAGAGCTTTTTGCTCCAGACCATCCGCACGCACGCCATGGGCGAGGGATTCGTCGTCGCTGATGCCGACCTGTCGCCCGAGCGCCGCCTGCAAGGCGGTCAGGGGCGGGGCCTTGCCACCTACCGCGAGCTCATCCGCAACATATCGACCAAGACGCGCCCCGAGGGCGGTGCGCTCAACCTTATTCTGGATCGCTGGGTCGCCTCGTGTGCCGACGTCGACGAGTCAGTCGTCAATACCCAACTGGCCCCGCTCGAGGAGATGGTCCACGGCTTTGACTTCACCCGCATGCTCCGCCGCTATCGCACGGCCGTATCCGAGGGCGACGAAGAGGCCATGAGCCGCGTGACCAAATGGATCCGCGGCGAATACCGCACCAAGAGCGAGGCACGCGCTGAGCTGGGCTCCTCGACCATCATCAGCGATGACGACTGGTACGACTACGTTAAGCTCATTGCACGCTTTTTGGTCTGCAGCGGATACAAGGGCATGCTGGTGCTCATCGACGAACTCGTAAACCTGTACAAGATTCCCAACGCCATCACGCGCCAGTACAACTACGAGAAAATCCTCACCATGTACAACGACACGCTCCAGGGCAAGGCGCAGTACTTGGGCATGATCATGGGCGGCACGCCGACCTCCATCGAGGACCGCCGCCGCGGCGTATTCTCCTACGAGGCTCTGCGCAGCCGGCTCGCTCAGGGTCGCTTTGCACGCGAGGACCTTAAGGACATGCTCGCGCCCATCATCCGCTTGCAGCCGCTCACCTACGAGGAGCTACTGGTGCTGATCGAAAAACTCATGCAAATTCACGCCGGCTACTTTGGCTGGACGCCCACGCTTACCGAGAACGACTTGGTGGACTTCCTCAAGATTGAGTTTGGCCGCGTGGGAGCCGATACGCACTTGACACCGCGTGAGGTCATCCGTGACTTTATCGAGCTGCTCGATATCCTGTGTCAGAACCCCGATGCAAATGTGGCCGAGCTGCTGCAAAGCGTCGGCGGCGACGCGCTGGTGCCAGCAGCCGCAACAGGCGACACCGGCACCGCAGACGGCGACCGCAACTTCGCCGAATTCACCATCTAACCTGCCAAAAAGGGACAGGTTTATTTTGGCTGGTTTTATCTGGGCAAACGTTGAGGCGGTAATGCAGCAAACCCTTGGCCACCGCGTTAAGAGGTTCGTATTTGAGAGGAGGCCCCGTGAACGCCTTTGACCGATATGCTCCGTTTATCCAAGACTTCATCTACTCCCACGATTGGGAGAGTCTGCGCTCTATCCAGGTTGCAGCGGCAGACGCCATCTTTAACACGCAAGACAATGTGCTCCTGACGGCATCCACGGCTTCCGGCAAAACCGAGGCAGCCTTCTTTCCCATCCTGACCGAGTTTTGGGAGAACCCGCCCGCGAGCGTGGGCGCCCTCTACATCGGCCCCCTCAAGGCGCTCATCAATGATCAGTTCGTCCGTCTCAACGACCTCTGCGAAGAGGCCGATATCCCTGTCTGGCACTGGCATGGCGATGTCTCGCAGTCGCACAAGGCTAAGCTCATCAAAAAACCGAGCGGCATCTTGCAGATTACACCCGAGTCGCTCGAGGCGCTCCTGATCCATAAGCACATGGCGATCCCGCGCATGTTTTGCGACCTGCGCTACGTGGTCATCGATGAGGTCCACTCGCTCATGCGCGGCGACCGTGGCGGGCAGACGCTCTGCCTTATCGAGCGGCTCTCGCGCATGGCCGGCGTGCAGCCTCGACGCATTGGCCTTTCGGCCACCATCGGCGACCCCGAGCGCACGGGCGCTTTTCTCTCACAGGGAACGGGGCGCAACTGCGTTATCCCCCGCTTTGAAGAACCGCGTCGCGTGTGGCGCATCTCCATGGAGCACTTCTACAACTCGGGCCCCCAGGCACAGCAGCGGGAATTCGAGAGCATGGGTCCTCAAGAGGCCGAAGTGCTTGCGTGCGAGCGCATCGAGGCGGCGGCACCCCCGGCACTGCCCGCCGGCGCCCAAGACATGCGTCACAGCGGACAGCTCACACAAGAGGAACGCCGTCAACATCGTGAGCGGACACGGGGCAAGGCCACACCCAAGGACCGTCGCACTTCCTCGGCCCCCGAGGGCGAAGTCGACATCCCGCAGGCAACCGAACAGGCACTGCTCAACCCCACCGACACCGCACCCGACAACGCCGACCCCGGCATGGGCTACATCTTTGAGCATACCCGCGGCCGCAAGTGCCTGGTCTTTGCCAACTCGCGCGAGGAGGCAGAGGCCGTGTGCTCCATGTTGCGCAGCTACTGCGAGAGCCGGCACGAGCCAGACCGCTTTCTCATCCACCACGGCAACCTTTCGGCATCGCTGCGCGAGACGGCCGAGGAGCTCATGCGCGACGAAGAGCAGGCGCAGACGACCGTCACCACCTCCACGCTGGAGCTCGGCATTGATATCGGTCGCCTGGAGCGCGCGTTCCAGATTGACGCGCCGTTTACCGTCAGCTCCTTTTTGCAGCGCATGGGGCGCACAGGCCGTCGCGACCTTCCGCCCGAGATGTGGTTTGTCATGCGCGAGGAAGAACCCGAGCCGCGCACGATGATGCCCGAAACGATACCCTGGAAGCTCCTGCAGGGCATCGCACTCGTACAACTCTATCGCGAGGAAAAGTGGGTCGAGCCGCCCGAGCTCGATCGACTCCCCTACAGCCTGCTCTACCACCAGACCATGTCGACGCTCGCCAGCACCGGCGAGCTCACGCCGGCCGAGCTTGCTCAGCGCGTGCTCACGCTCAGCTATTTCCACCGCGTCTCGGCCGATGACTATCGCGTACTGCTGCGCCACCTCATCAAGATCGACCACATCCAGGTCACCGAGGGCGGTGGGCTCATCGTGGGTCTCGCGGGCGAGCGCATCATTAACAACTTTAAGTTCTACGCTGTGTTCCAGGAAAACGAGGAGTTCACCGTTCGCAGTGAGTCGGCCGAGTTGGGCACGATCATCAATCCGCCACCGCCCGGTGAGCGCATCGCCATAGCCGGGCACTGCTGGATAGTCGAGGAAGTGGACTGGAAGCGACACACCGTCTTTGCCACGCAAGTCAAAGGTCGTGTGCCGGCATACTTTGGCGACTGCCCCGGCGACATTAACACGCATGTACTCGAGCGCATGCGCAAGGCGCTCAACGAGCACGCGGCATATCCGTACCTCATGGGCAACGCACGGGCACGCCTTGCACAGGCTCGTCATACCGCCGAGATTTCGGGTGCGGGGACCAAACCGCTCATCAACCTGGGTGGCGACACCTGGGTGCTCTTCCCCTGGTTGGGCAGCTACGCCTTTCTGGCGCTCGAACGTATGCTCAAGATTAAGTGTGCCGCGGAGCTGGGCCTTCGCGGGCTCGATCCGTCGCGTCCATACTTTATGCAGTTTAAGATGAAGGCCGACGAGGAGACGTTCTTTGAGGTGCTCGCAGCCGAGGCCGAAAAGGACTTCGACCCCATCGAGCTCGTCTATCCCGGCGAGGTACCTTATTTTGATCGCTACGACGAGTACGTTCCCGAGGAGCTCGTGCGCAAAGGCTTCGCCGAAGGCGTGCTCGACATCGAGGGCATGAAGCAGCGCGTCCTCAGCTGGCGCGACCACGCCTAAGACCAGTCTTTTTGGGACGGAAAGACTTACTTGTCGTGAAGGACGGTGCCGAGGAAGTCGGTGTCGAAGGGCACAGCTTCGGCAAAGGCGTAGTCGCCGTCGCTGGCGATAAGCAGGTAGTTCTCCTCGCCGCCGAACTCCGCATCGCCACATGGGACCACCCAAGCATGGTCGAACACCTCAAGCGCCGTGGCGGCACAGTCGCGCAGGAACGCCACATCGCTCCCCTCGTTTGCACTCACGATATTGGCAACGTAGACGCCACCGACATTTAGGCTGCCCCGCACCAAACGCAACGCCTCAACCGTCGCCAGCTCGCGTACGGGCTCGGCACCGCCAAAGCAATCGCTCACGACCACGTCGTAGCGACGATGGCCCACACTCGTCACGCCCAGATATGAGCGAGCCTCAGCGGTAATCACCCGCAAGCGGTCGCCCACCGCGCGCTCCAGCTCGTCCAGGTAGAACCAACGGCGCGCCAGGCGCGTAATCTCGGCATCGTACTCAATGACGTCCATGCGCAAGCTCTCGTGCGACATCAGCGCGAACTTGGGATAGGCAAACCCACCGCCGCCCAGCATAAGCGTACGGTCGATACCGTGACCATAAGCGTCACGCATTGCGTCCTCGGCCTCAAACACATCGTCAAATGCACGATAATACGCAAAGACGGGCTCTGCCCAACGATCGCCAACATAGCTTGCGCTTTGGTAGACGCCGCCCTGCACGAGCACGCGAATCTCATCGCCGCCCTCATCGTGCACGCGTTTCACGCGCGCCAACCCATTGCGGGCTCGCGCAACCTGCAGACAGGCAGCACGAACAGCGACAGCGGCCGCACCAAGCGCCGCGGCTCCCAGAGCAACGCCGGCAACGACGCCGGCAGAAACACTCGGCTTGTTCATCTAGAGCTCCTTTTGCAGATAAAGGCCATGGTCATAAAATCCAAGATGGCGATAGTACTCGCGTGTGCCAATCGCGCTAATCACGTTGATGCGCGCATAGCCCGCATCTCGGGCAATCTCGCACGCACGCTCTACGAGCAAACGCCCCAACCCGTGATGCTGCGCCGCCTGGCCTTGATCCCCCACGCGCGCCGCCATGCCATACACGTGTACCTCGCGAATCATCGCCTCGTCCGGCGTCGTCGGCAACTCGTCCGCATGCGCGGCAACAAACGAATGGTCGGGCAGCGACAACCGCAAAAAGCCCGCGATCTTGCCCCGCGGCGTCACCCACTGCAAAAAGCGCTCGTAAGTCACCGGCGTCTCGTACGCCACTTCCTCATCAAGAGATAGCTCATCCAAGTCGGCACCCGCCGTGCTGATCTCGCGGTAACGGATCTCGCGCACCGTCGCACCGTCACCCCGAGCAGCCAGGCGGTTCTCAACGAGCTGACGCAGGTTAGGCTTCTTGTTGCCCACCATGATGTCGTCGGAGCTAAAGTCGCGGATCATGCGACTGATACGGCAGAACGCCGGCGTCACCACGATGTCGTTGGCCAACACATCGAGCAGCTCGTCCTCGGTATAGGGACGCCACTCGCCGCGCTCATAGCAGCCCACCAGACGCGAACCCTCAATGAGCGCACACGGGTAGACCTTGACCTCGTCGGGCATAAAGGCCCCCTCGGTCATAAAGCGCTCGTAGTCGCGCTTGTCCCCCTCGGGTGTGGCGCCCAGTAAGTTGAGCATAAAATGCGCATGGATCTTAAAGCCAAACAGGCGCGCAAGCGAAAACGCCTGCTCGATCTGAGCCACCGAAATGCGGCGCTCGTTGATATCGAGCAGGTGCTGGTCGAGGCTCTGGATGCCCATCTGAATCTTGGTGCAACCCAGGCGGCGGATGAGCTTGAGGGCCTGCGGCGTTACAGCATCGGGGCGCGTCTCGATAACGAGCCCCACCACGCGATGCTTCGCCGTCTCGTTGACGCGCTGCTGACGCTCAAGCTCATCCATCGTGGCGGTCTGCCACTCGGCAACCTCGCCCCACGGCGTACCGGGTCCGTACAGACGACGCACCGCGCGGTTATAGCCGCCCACGGCAACATCCACACGCTCCTGCTCGTCGGCAACGCCGGCAGCAAGCTCAGCCTCGTCTGTCGCAATGCCGGCAGCCCGATAGCGCTCGCGGCGCTCTGTTACCACCGGCGGCAGGGCATCGGCGGGAGCGTCATCGAGCAGGCGCCCTGCCTCGGCACGGCTGATGCCCGGACGCGCCAACATGGGGTTTGCCGCCACGCCGGCGACGGCATCGTCATTGAGCGCCCGGAAAAGCTCCGACATAAACCATGTCTGATACCCTTGCGGATAGTCGCTCCAGGTACCGCCGAGCACGATGAGCTCTATCTTGTCGGTCGCATGCCCCATCTGCGAAAGCGCCGTCAAACGGGCACTCACCTGCAGATACGGGTCAAAGCAATTTTGCTCCGCACGGGCGCACGCCGGCTCGGCGTGCAGGTAGCTTTTGGGCATGCGCAGATCGTTGGGACAAAACAGGCAATCGCCCGAGCATGGCCAGGGCTTGGTGATAACGGTAATGGTCGCCACGCCCGAAGCCGTGCGACGAGGCTTCATACGCAGCACCTGCAGCAGTCGACGTTCCAGCTCGGCATCGACATTCCACCCAGCCCAACGAGCCGGCTCCTCACGTTTTACCCGCTGGTAGAACGGCAGCAGACGGCGCTTGGCCAAATCGCGTTTGTCGGCACCCTCACGGCGCGCCTCGGCATGTATCAGTTTGACGAGCGCTTTGTCGTCCACGGTCTCGCCGCGACGCAGAGCCTCGAGTATGTTCAAGATAATCTGTTCCATGACCCCATTGTAAAGGCAAAGGTGCCGGAGCCCGTCACGGCTCCGGCGCCTCCATCAAACAGCGCAGCTATGGTATATAAGTCTTCGATAACCGCCCGTCACTCTGAATCAAATGACATGTCGCCCGAACCGACCTCAAAACGATACGTAGCAGACTTATCGCCGTTATCGAATTCAAGATTCAAAATGGTCTCGCCGTCGTAGCCAAGCGGAAGGAAATCGCTCTCGAAGTCGCCGCTGCCCAAGGTAAGGCTTGCCTTAAAGCCCGTCGAGTTCGGAACCATCATCTCCACATCGCCCGAGCCCACACTCACGTCCATCGACTTCGCGGGGGCCTGGTAGAGCTCGAACGTCACATCGCCCGAACCGACCTCAGCACTGAGCGCATCAGTCACGCTGCCCGCAAACTCTACATCTCCCGCACCCAGGAAAAGGTCGAAACCATCACAGGTGACACCGGCAATCTGCAGATCACCCGAGCCCACGTGCGCGTTGACTCCCTTCAGATGTTCGGCAACACGGCGCGGCAGCTCGACCGTAACTGAGCGATCGATTGCCTTACCGTCATCACTTCCAAACTGGGAAACCTTGAGCGTCGAGTCCTCGACGGATGCGATGTTCTGCGTCGCGGCCTTGGAGGCATCCATACCATTGGCAACGCGTCCCCGCTCGATAACGCGAGCCTTGTTACCATCAACAACCTTGACGTCCACCGTAGCCGCATCGATATCGAAATCGAGGTAGCGAAACTCATCGGCATCAAAGGTCGTACACGAAAGCTGCTGAGGCCGAGCGGAATAGTTACCGCCATCGTTCATAAAATCGTCGTCATCAACCACATCGTCCATACCGGACAAGCCGGGTATAACATCGTCGAGATCCCACGGGCCATCAAAATGAATCAAAGTCCGCGAAACGCCAAAAACAAGCCCGATAATCAGTACAAACGCTCCGATGCCGACGCCCAGGCGCAGCTTGGATTCATGCGAAAGCTTCATCATTCGTCACCCTCTTTGGCACATGGCTCAGCGGTGGCCGCGGTAGCCACACCAGCATCAGGTTCCGCAGAAGTATCCTTCCCCTGGGCCTTGATCGCCACCGACGCCGGACCAACCTGAATATCCCCGCGCGCCCAATCACCATCGAGCGCACGCGCCACCCAGCGATAGATGGGAATCGTGAAGAAGATCAGCGCGGCAAAGGGACCGGCACCAAACAGGAACATCAGTAAAAAGAACAGCAGCCAGCACACGGCCCAATACGGGAACGACTGGAACGGACCCTTCACCGGAGTCGGGCCGGCCGCGCCACCGCCCGTCACCTGCGCCGTCGCCGCATTGGCGGCCTGTGCACTCCAGCTTGCCGCTTGCGCCGCCTTGGCCGCAGCATCACTCGCCTGCGTTGCCGCCTCGGTAGCGCGTGCCGCCGCCTCGTGGGTACGGGCACGCTCCGCCGCCTCGGCCTCGCGCTGACGGGCGCGGTCCTCGTTCTCAAACTCGATATCGTCCTCGATCTCATCGCTCGGATTGAGCAGCTCATCCAGACTCACACCATAGAGCTTGGCGAGCGAAATCAGGTTCTCGGTATCGGGCGAGCTCTCCGCGCGTTCCCATTTACTGACCGCTTGGCGTGACAGTCCCAGCTTTCGCGCCAATCCTTCTTGGCTAAAGCCCTTGCTGCGGCGAAGGTCGGCGAGCCGCTGAGCAGTTTCTACATTCATGGTTCCTCCTATGCGATGCCAGCCGTGCCGCCGGACCGTTTTTGTTCTTAAGGCGCCTTGCACAGTTAAAAATCTATCCGCCACCGCCAAAATCATGCCACCTATTCTAGTGAGATTTTTGACAACCGGCGGTTGCGGGCACATATGAGCTGCGGAAATGTGTCCAAACAAAGCAATGACCCACAGCTCGGTTGTCCCCGTTGCGGCGTTAACGGTAGTATGGTCGTACTGTTTATTCCGCACCGCCATCGGAGGGAGTTCCGCGCCGTGAACCGCGATTTCGCATCATCGCTCATCCAGCTCAACAATACGTTCTATCGCGAGCACTCCGCTTCCTTTTCCGATACGCGCCAAGCCCCGTGGCCCGGCTGGGTGCGCACCATGGACATCGCGCTCGAGCAGCTCGATGTGGCCACGATCGAGCATCCCGTCCGCGTCTTCGACCTTGCCTGCGGCAATATGCGATTCGAGAACTTTGCCGCCGGCGGGGCACTTGCCGCCAAGGGCGTCGACGGCGCAAACCCCTCGGCAGATGCCAGCTGCCCGTTTGAGTTCTATGGTGTCGACTCGTGCCAAGATTTGGCAATAGACGCCCACGGCCACGCCCTGCGCATTCCCAACCTGCACTTCCAGGAACTCGATGCGCTCGACGCCCTCATGAAGCTCAACCCCGCCGAGACGCCCGATGTGCTTTTCGATGCCCCGCTCGCCGATATCTCGGTCTGCTTTGGCTTTATGCACCACGTGCCGTCGTGCGAGTACCGCGTACGCGTGCTCGACGCCCTGGTACGCCAGACGCGCCCGGGCGGCATCATCGGCATCAGCTTTTGGGAGTTTATGAACGACGAGCGCATGGCGCGCAAGGCCGTTCGAGCCGAAGCCCGCGCCGAGCTCACCCCGCCGTTTGAGGGCTACGATTCCGCGCAGTTTGAAGCCGGCGACCACCTCATTGGCTGGCAAAACGACCGTCACGCCTACCGTTATTGCCATCACTTTGATGATCAGCAGATCACCGACCTGGTGCGCGGCGTCCGTACGTTCTACAAGAGCGGCGAGGTCCCCGTGCGCGAGCTTGAGCGTTTCCATGCCGACGGTCGCAGCGGCGAGCTCAACCGCTATGTGATTCTCAAGCGCCTGTAGGTATCGGCGACTCGCCGCCGAGCCGCACCGCATCTTTCGGGCAAACCATGCCCACCCTTTTTCAACCCATTGACGGAACGTGCAGCTATACGTTCCATACTTATAACCAAGGAGCCTCATGGGAGCCGTCCACGTTCGCACGCCTAAGAACTTTGTGCTCGAGGAGCGCCTGGAGCGCTACGCCGATGCGATTGAGACGAACCCCGAGGCCTATGCCGGAGATTGGCGCGAGGCTTGCGCGCCAGTTGGCTGCAAGCCCTTCGAACACCTTCACCTGGATCTTGGCTGTGGCAAGGGAACGTACCTTGTAGAGCGCGCGGCCCACGAGCCAAACACCCTCTTTATCGGTATGGACCAGGAGCCCATCTGCATCGCCTATGCCGCACAGAAAATCTGCGAGCAGGAGCTGTCCAACGCACTCGTCCTGCCCCGAGGCGCCGCATCGCTGCCGCAGCTGTTTGCCGCAGGCGAGCTCGATGCCATTACCATTAACTTTCCCACGCCGCAGCCCAAGGCCAAGTACGCCAAAAAACGACTCGTCCATGTCGACCATCTAATGCTCTATCGCCCGCTCTTTGCAGCCGACGCCACCGTCACGCTGCGCACCGACAGCAAGCCATTGCGCGATTACGCCCTGGGACAGTTTGCCGCGGCAGGCTACGACACGCTTTGGGTAAGTGGCGACGTCCGCCGCGACCATCCCGAGCATCCCGAGACCGAATATGAATGCCGCACGCGCGAGATGGGTGCCGTCGTCTATGGCATTTGCGCCACGCCCGGAGCGCAGCCAACCGACGAACAGCTCACAGTAGGCCGCGCGCAGGAGCAAAGCCTTGCCTGCTACCTGCCCGATAACCTCGATGAGCTCACCTATGTACCTCTGGGCATGGAAGAAGCCGTCGAGAACTTTAGAAACCGCGCCCGCAAAGGCAAGAAGCGCCTGCCGCAAGAGCACTAACTTCACGCGCCCATTTCCTGCATTTTCTCGCGCGCTGGCGCCCCGCGGCGCCGCTACGCCATAATAGTTGGCGGACAATCGCGAGAGAAAGCAACCACATGGCACAGACCACGACAGATACCGCCGCCAGCACCGTCTCCGGCGTCGGCGCCGCCAGCTCATTCTCGGGCGGCACGGGAACCGAAGCCGAGTTTGGCTCGCTCGGTGCGCTCTCCCCCACCTGGTGGGAGCCCGAGGATGGTAGCGAGCCCGAACCATGGCTCACGCCTGATCAGGCTTTCGAACGCTTCTTTGAATGGACGAGCGACCGTGGCATTGGACTGTGGGATCACCAAGAAGAGGCCCTCATGGACCTGGCTGCCGGCGATCACGTCATTTTGGGAACACCGACCGGATCGGGTAAATCGCTCGTCGCGCTGGGCATGCTCTTTATGGGCATGGCGCAGGGCAAGCGCTGCTATTACACGGCTCCTATCAAGGCTCTGGTCAGCGAGAAGTTCTTCGACCTGGTACAGGTACTCGGCCGCGATAACGTCGGCATGATCACCGGCGACACGCATATCAACACCAAGGCACCCGTCATCTGCTGCACGGCCGAAATCCTTGCCAACGATGCGCTCCGCGAGGGCGAGGACGCCGACGTGGGCTGCGTGGCCATGGACGAGTTCCACTACTTTGCCGACCCCGACCGCGGCTGGGCCTGGCAGGTGCCGCTGCTCACCCTGCCCCATACGCAGTTTATGCTCATGAGTGCCACGCTCGGCGATGTCACTGCCATCGCCACCTCACTCGAGGAGCACACCGGCGCTGCTTGCGACTTGGTTGTCGACGCCCCGCGTCCTGTTCCGCTGAGCTACGACTATGTGACGACCTCCCTCGAGGGCACGGTCGAGCTCGCGATGCGTCGCGGCGAGGCCCCGCTCTACATCGTGCACTTTAGCCAGGATGCCGCACTTGCGACGGCGCAATCCCTCGCCAACTTTGGCATTGCCAGCAAGGAGCAGCGCGAGGCCATCAAGGAAGCGGCCAAGGGCACGAGCTTCTCGACGGCCTTCGGCAAGATCCTCAAGCGCCTGCTCGGCTGCGGCGTCGGCGTGCACCATGCTGGCATGTTGCCGCGCTACCGCCTGCTGGTCGAGCGCTTGGCGCAGCAGGGCCTGCTACCCGTCATCTGCGGCACCGATACGCTCGGCGTCGGTATCAACGTGCCCATCCACACCGTGGTGCTCACCGCGCTCACCAAGTTCGATGGCTACAAGATGCGTCGTCTGCGCGCCCGCGAGTTCCATCAGATTGCCGGTCGTGCCGGCCGCTCGGGCTTCGATACCGAGGGCATGGTCATCGCCGAGGCACCCGAGCACGAGATCGAGAATGCCAAGCTTATGGCCAAGGCGGGCGACGACCCCAAAAAGCTCCGCAAGATTAAAAAGAAGAAGGCCCCCGAGGGCTTTGTCACCTGGAACAAGCAGACGTTCGAGCGCCTGATCGAGACGCAGCCCGAGACACTCAAGCCGCGCCTGCGCATCACGCACTCCATGGTGATTAGCGTGGTCGAGCAGGGTGGCGATGCCCGAGCCCGCGTACACGACCTCATCGAGACGAGCCTGCAGACCCCCGAGGAAAAGGCTAAGCTCGAGGTTCGTGCCGACGAGATCTTCGCCACGCTCATCGATTCCGGCGTCGTCGTGCGCACCGAGGTGCCGCCCGCACCCGACGCTCCGGCTGACGCCGCGCCGGACATCGACTACGCACTGACGGTCGACCTGCCCGAGGACTTTGCGCTCGACCAGCCGCTCTCGCCGTTTTTGCTTGCCGCGTTGGAGCTGCTCGATCCCGAGAGCGAGACCTATACCATGGACCTAATCTCGATGGTCGAGGCAACGCTCGAGGATCCCAAGCAGGTGCTGCGCGCTCAGGAGCGCGCAGCACGCGACCGCGCGATGGCCGAAATGAAGGCTGACGGCGTCGAATATGAGGAACGCCTGGAGCGCATCCAGGATGTCACCTACGAAAAACCGCTCGAGGACTTGCTCGACGCCGCCTTCGACAAGTACTGCCAGGAAGTGCCCTGGGCAAACGACTACCAGCTCTCTCCCAAAAGCGTCCTGCGCGATATGCTGGAAAGCGCGAGCGATTTTAAGGGTTACATTCAAAAGCTCGGCATCGCCCGCTCCGAGGGCATTTTGCTGCGTTACCTGGCAGAGGCCTACCGTTCGCTCAACCGCACCGTGCCCATCGAGAAGCGCGACGAGCGTCTGCGCGACATTATCTCGTGGCTCGGCTTTGTGGTGCGCTCGGTGGACTCGAGCCTGGTGGACGAGTGGGAGAACGCCGGCAACCCGGCAGCCCTCGATGCTGCGCCGCCGCAGGACATCGACGAGGTCGTGGCGGACTGCCGCGGCTGCACGCTGTTGGTGCGCAACGCGCTCTTCCGCCGCGTGACCCTTGCCGCCCGCGAGCACGTTCGCGACCTGGGCGAGCTCGACGACGACTGGGGCATGAGCGAGATCCGCTGGCAAAAAGCACTCGACGCTTACCACGAGCAGCACGAGGAAATCCTCACCGACGGAGATGCCCGCAGCGCCGCGATGTTCTCCATCGACGAGTCCGACGAGAAGACCGCGCACGTATGGCACGTGCACCAGATCTTTGCCGACGAGGATGGCGACCACGATTTTGGCATCATGGGCGATGTCGATCTGGACGCCACGCAAGACGGCGGCGAGGTAATCTTCAAGAACTACCGTGTCGGCTTTATCGAGGACCTGCTCGAGGACTAGCCGGGCGCAATGGGACGAAACAAAGCGGGGTCGCTGGCAACATCGCCAGCGGCCCCGCTTTTTGCGCGATACGCTATCCCCTACTCGGCATCCTCGACCTCATACGAATCCGCCTCGGCTGGCTCATCGTTCGTCTCTGTCGCGGCCCCGCGCGCCTCGTCAAACGCTGCTTTCATGGTCTTGTTGCCCCACGTGAGCTTGCGAATGGTAAGATCGTCGGCTTTCTTGTTGGCAAGGCGCAGATTGTTCTCGGAGGACAGCAACGCCTCCTTGGTTTTCTGCAGATGGCTAATCGTCTTGTCGATTTCATCGATTGCCGTTTGGAACTTGCGGCTCGCGATCTCGTAGTTGCGGCCGAAATCGTTCTTGAACTTCTCCATCTTGGCTTCGAAGTTCGTGACATCGATATTCTGCTGCTTGTACTCCGCCAGCTCCTGCTTATAGCGAAGCGAACCCATGGCGGCATTGCGTAGCAGCGTAATGATGGGAATGAAGAACTGCGGGCGGATCACATACATCTTCTCGTAGCGATAGCTCACGTCCACGATTCCCGCGTTGTAAAGCTCGCTCTCGGGCTCGAGCAGCGTGCAGAGCACCGCGTACTCACAGCCTTTCTGGCGACGATCGTGATCGAGTTTCTTAAAGAAGTCCTCGTTTTTATGCTTGGTCGCGGTCTCGTCGTTCTCGTTTTTCATCTCGAACATAATCGAAATGACCTCGTTGCCGCTCGCGTCGCACTCACGGAAAATGAAGTCTCCCTTGGTGCCCTCGGATGCATCGTTATCTTTCTCGAAGTACGCATTGGGAAACGCCGTCATGCGCAGACGGTTAAACTCGGTCTCGCAGTGCTGCTCGAGCGACTCGCCCACCATCTTGGTGGACAGGCGAACCTTCATGTCCTTAAGGCGCTCAATCTCTTCATCCTTGTAGCGAATCAGGTCATCGCTCGCGCGCTTGGCCTGCGCAAGCTCGAGCTCGTGTGCCGCCTTGGCTTGCTCCTCGCGAGAATCGCGCACCGCCAGCTCGCTCGTCAGTTTGGCACGTGCCTCATCGCGCTCTCGCTCCGCCGCGGCGACCGCCTCTGACAGGTTCATTTTTGCCATCAGTTCCTGCTCGCGCAGCTGGGCACGCAGGCCCTCGGCCTCTTGCTCGGACTGAGCCTTTGCGGCGGAAAACTTCTCTTGCACCTTCGCGCGATAGTCAGTAAGCGCGCGCTCGGCCTCGCTGCGAGCGGCATCGAGCTCACGCTGCGACTCTGCCGCGGCAGCGGCAAGCGCCATCTCCTGGGCCTTGTCCGCCGCGGCGATCCTGGCCTGCAGCTCGGCAATCTGAGCGTCGCGCGCGGACAGGTCGTTTTGAGCAGCATTGCGTGCCGCCGCCTCGGCAAGCCTGGCTTCATCATCTTTGCGCTCCAACTGCGCACGTAAATTGTCGATCTCGCGCTGAAGCTCGGCATTCTCCTTCTGAGCGTCGGCGCGGGCTTCAACCGCCGCGCGCTGGCTTGCGCTCTCGCGCTCCGCGGCAGCGCCCTCGAGCTTGGCGTGCAGCTCGGCAAGCTCCGCATCGCGCTTGGCGAGTTCTTGCGCCAGCTGCTGGGCTGCAGCGTTCTTCTGCTCGACAAGCTGAGCGTCGCGCTGAGACTCCGCCTTTTGCAAAGCAGCCGTCGAGCGCGAGCGCTCAAGCTCCAGTGCCTGCTCGCCCTCGCGCTGGACCGCCTTCACGCGCTCATCCAGGTCGCGCGAGAACTCGGCATCGCGCACCTGCTTGACGATATCCGCATAACCGGACGCATCGACCTTAAAAACTTCGCCGCAATGCGGGCACTTGATCTCGTTCATGGCAGCTCCTCGATGGACGCATATTTCAACCGCCTACACTCTACCGCGCCGCACGGACAAAAAAGACGCCGCCGCCATAATGGCAACGGCGCCAGAACCACCACAAAGGCGACTGTCCCCTTTGTGGTGACTTGGGTCCTTACAGGTCGCGGTAGTCGATCAGGCGAAGATCAGGTTGAGACTCAAGCCAAGTGCGAAGCTCGGGGTCGATCAGCGCATCGACTTCCTTGGTGCGGTCGGTCGTGAGCGAGCTGTTCTCCAGGATAAAACGATCGAGATAGCCCGGATGGCACACAAAGACGACCGTCTCGCCGTCCACCATCTCGCGAACCGTCTGCATGATTACCTCTTTGGGCTCGTAGCCCGGCTCCATCGAGCGCATCACCATGCGCAGATCAGTATCTCCGCAATGCACCACAGCCGCGGGGTCGAAGCTCGCCTTTTGCTCCTTAAGGCCCAGCTCCTGAGCAACCGCCGAGATCGCTCGGTTAAGGTTTTTGCTCATGACGGCATGGGCCTCAAAGTAATCGGGCTCGCGGCCCACGATCTCGACAAAGCGGTCATGCTGCGCGCGGATCTCGATGCAGGCCTCGTCGAAGTCTATCAACTCCTCGCCGCGCTTAAAATGATCGCGGAAGGTACGGCTGCTATGGAACTCGCCGTTCTCGTTGAGCATGCTCGGAATGAGCGCCGGGTCGGCACACGGCTTGCCCAGGCACACGTTGGTATGCTGACCCACCGCAATGCCGACATCCGCCACGAGCGACCAGCCACGCTCGGCCTCGGGCATATTGGGCATAAGTCCCGCCGAGCGCACCAGGCCCTCATTGATACTGCGGGCAATCCCCAGGTTAACGGCATACGAATAACCGATATCGTCGGCACGAATGAGCAATTGCTTCATATTGACCCCCATCTACGGAAAGGGACACTTGAAGCGCAGCCAAGTGCCCCAGATAATTGTCCTACCGAACGGATGCTTTAGGCTTTGGCGGCAGCAGCGTCTTCGTCGAGCTGCTCCTTGGTAAAGCCAAAGAAGTAGGCGATGGCAGCGGCGGCAACAAATGCAGTGCCCGATGCAACGCAGCCCCATACGAGATTAGCAGTTCCGCCTGCAACATAACCTGTAATACCAAGGATATTAGTTGCGCCCAAAACATACGTGGTCACATTAGTGAGAGCCGCGATCAGGCCGCCGATAGCGCCGCCCGCGACCATGGCACCCAGGCAGCGAGTATACTTAAAGCCGCAGCCATACAGCGCGGGCTCCGTCACGCCACCGACAATGCCGGAGAGCGAGAAACCAAGCATAGCGCCCTTTTCGTCGACCTCCTTAAGGCGCAGGAAGGCACCGAAGGCCATGCCCCACGTGGCGAACTGAGCGATAGCACCCGCGACCATAACGCAGGAGTCAGACCCTGAGGTGAGCACCTGCACAATGCCGAGGGCAATCAGAACCTGGTGCATACCGGTCATAACCAGGAACTCCCAAAGCGCGGCAATGGCGACGAGGGAGAGGATCGTGACGATGCCGCCAGCGTTTCCGAGGCCGAACATAAAGTTGCCGACCAGGTCGCCCAGAATGGAACCAATCGGAGCTAGGGCGCACAGGGAAACGGGGGTCATCACAGCCATGGTGCACACGGGCACAAACACCGTGGAGAGCATGTCGGGGATGATCTTCTTCATGAACTTCTCGACGACCATCAGCACCGGCATAGACAGCAGCATGGGGAGCACGGTCGCAGAATAGTTGTTCAGCTGAGCCGGGAGCACGCCGTAAACCATCGTGGTCGTAGCACCAGAATCCGCAGCGGCGTTGACCAACGTCATGAACTCGGGGGCAATGAGCACGCCGCCGAGCATCATGCCGAGCGGCTGGCTGCAGCCGAGCTGCTTTGCGGCAGCCCAACCCAGATAAACAGGGAGGAAATAATAGCCTGCGTTGTAAATCCAGTTGTAGAAGAAGTTGTAGATGTCGGAATCAGCAGACCAGATACCGAGCATGCCGTCGCCGCAAAGTACGGCAAGTGTGCGGAACATGGCGGCGCCCATGATAATGGGGATCGTCATGCACATTGTCTTGGACAGGTAGTTAAGGGCCTTCTTGCCCGCAGTCTTGACCGTCAGTGGCTCCTTGGTGCCGTCATCGAGATTCTCGTCAATGGAGCCTTCGCCCTTAACGCCCAGCGAAATGGCGGCGTCATAGACCTTCGGCACGTTCTGGCCAATGATGACCTGATACTGGCCACCAGACCACTGTGCGCCCAGCACACCCTTGATCTTCTTTACTTCATCGTCATTGGGAACGGACTGATCCTTGAGGTTCAGACGCAGGCGGGTCATGCAGTGCGTTGCGTTCGTCACATTGGAGGCGCCGCCGACGGCAGCAAGCACGTCCTCGGCAATCTTCTTGTTATCGACAGCCATGTCGAATCCCTTCTCTTCCAACTAAAGGCCGTGGGACTTCACGGCGCCAAGACGCACGATTCCGCTCGCGCCTGCGCAGCGCGCGATATCAGTTGGCAAGAGATTGATTTGCATGTGATTCCCGGGTGGATCGACATGAAAAAAGCCCCGCGCACAACCGGCAGAGACCCAATTATGGTCTCGGCAGAATCGGTAGTGCCTCTCGGAGCTGCGCCGTGAGTAACACCCAACACACGGCGAGTATATGCGGCAGATGCGTTCGTTGCGGCTCAGATTACCGACGAACGGTAGCAAACGACCCGCGAACGGTCGCCATGACGGAAAGGAAATACCAGAGAGCCTATTTATCCGAGTGGACAGAAGCCACGCGATTCACATGCATGATCAGATAGACGAGCTCCTCTTGGGCCAATGGCTCGCCAAAGGTCTCTTGAATCAGATCGTCGACACGGTGAGCGCAACGCGATGCCGCCGGATACTGCTCCACGAGCACGTCGTAAAGACCGGAGTTCTCGGTATCGATCGGCTCTTTCTTTGCCACGCGGTCGAGCAGATAGCGCACATGAGTGGCAAAGCGGGCAAAGGCGAACGACGAGCGATCGACCGTCACACCCAACTCTTCTTGAATAATCGCGACCGTCATATCGAGCAGTCGCTCCTCGTGCTGCTCGGCAAGCACGCGCCGCTCGCTCGGCTTAACCGATGCGTTGACAATCGACATGGCAATGCCCGCGGCCTCGCTTCGGGGCATACGCACACGGAAGCTTTTCTGGATGCCGCGAACAGCCAGCTCGCCCAAGCGGTATTCGATGGGATGCAGCTGCTCCAGATCGCGCTCGAGCGGCAACGACACCACCATGTGTTCGCGGGCGCGCTTAATGGCAAACTGGATATGGTCCGCCAGTGTAATGGGGAGGTTAGGGCTCAATTCGTACGAAAGCTGTCCGGTTGCGATATCAGCCAGCTGAGCAGAAAACTCCAGCACCTCGGGGTCGACCTCATCAATAAACGCCAGGTACTTTGAATCAATGCCGTAAAAGGTACGCGTGATGACATCCAGGTCGACCTCATGCGGCATATCGCCAAAGCCGATACCACGACCCAGCGCGATAAGCTGACGCCCCGCGCCGTCTTCGCAGATGGCAGCGTTATGGTTAATGCGCTGGATAGCCCTCATGGATTCATCGCTCCTACTGAAACGCGCCGCACAGACCATCCGCGCGGCGCGTTCATTCTACCTGCACTTACAGCTACAGTCCAAAGAAGCCTAGGATTTGGTCACGGCTTACGGGCTTGTACTCGTTGGCATCGAGGCCGACATCATAGCGAAAGATGGGGCGCTCGCGATCGCGGTTGCGCGCGTTGGTGCGGTCTCCCCTGCTGTGGATATGCCCGTGCAACATGATGGCGCCACGCGCCTTGCCGTTCCAGCTGAGCATGGGGTAATGGCTCATTACCAGGCGATGGCCCTTCGCGTAACCGGGGGCGACCTCCAGATAATCGCGCACCTCATCCCAAATGTGCGGCGCGTCTGGATCTTCCCAGTCGCCGTCATGGTTACCGCGGATGAGCGTTACGTTCTGACATTCGATGCGCTCGCGCAGGCGCACCGCCTCCGCCAGGGGCAAACGATAGGTAAAGTCTCCCAAGATATAGAGGCGGTCGTCCACAGCCACGCACTCATTGATGGCATCGATGACCTTGCGGTTCATCTCCTCGACCGAATCAAACGGTCGATCCATGTCGTGCAAGATATTCGTATCGCCCAGGTGCAGGTCGGCGGTAAACCACATCATCGTCTCTGTCCTCATTTCGCAACGCGTATAAGACCTGTTTAGTATACAGACGCGGCGATGAGACAGTCACCCAAAGAGCCCGCCGAACAGACCTCGGCGACGCTTGTCCTGCTTTTTCGAAGCGTCATCCCGCGTCTTCTTGCCCTGCCGCTTCTTACGGTCCTGCTCCAACTCATCGTCATCGAGTAGCATATCCCACTCAAACGGATCGTCTGTCAGATCGAACAGGTCATCGTCATCAAACACGTGCGCCTCCATTACCGATTAGCGAGCATCCACAACGTAGTTGAGAAGTCTACGGGCCCGTGCGGACACAAATTCATCCTGTCTGCGTCTTTCAATCGTTTGCCGCAACGCTTGCGCAACGGAACGCTTGCAGATAAGATAGGAACACGGATGGCACCCGTGGCAGCGGGTCTTGCCAACTCCGATACACGTTTTCATCGTGAGAAATGGCCGTCTTCGCTTACGCGGGGGCGGCCACTTTGTAATATGAGAAAGCCATTGTCAATAGGCATGTTCGTTCGAGCCCGGTTTGAAACCGGGCTTTTTCGTTTCCCGTCGGGAGGGCCCGCGCACGCTGCATGGCTTAGTCGACGCTTGCCTGGCAAGCTAATATCCGCGGGCTCCTGCGGGTGCGCTTCCGGCGGTCAGCCCGGTATGTCCGCGCACCCCACCGCATTTCGATTCTCCGTC
>NZ_JBBNLO010000014.1:0-62460 GCF_040092405.1 Collinsella sp. CLA-ER-H2 | reverse complement strand
ACGGGCGGGCGCTCAAGGCCGTCGCGAGGAAGCGGCTCAGGGCGATATACGCCGTGATGCGCGACCGGGTGCCCTACCGGGAGTAGCCCCGACGGTTGACAAAACTATAGGAACACCCAATGACTAGTCAGAAATGAGCGTGGATAATCTCCCGTTTTTGGCCCCCGTGTGGCCTCAAAGTGGGAGATTATCCACGCTCGTTAGTTAAGCGTCCGAAAATCCACACTCGCCAAACCTACCAAAAAGGGACGGGTTTATTTTGGCACGTTTCGGTCGGTATCAGGAAGTGCCAGGGACGGGGCGGCGGCAGGACTCGAGAGCGAAAAGAAGTATCGGGTTTGGTGCGCCCGCTTCTGCCCGTCCCGTGCGCAGACGATACTCGGCTTATCGACCCGCGATGCAAAGGAGATGCTCATCCCACGAGCACTACCGGGAAGGGCTTGCGATTCGAGTCCCCACCTTAGCATTTGAACCATTTGGCACTATAATTACCGTAGGCATGCGCACAACGTTGCGCTTAATCAAGAGGAGAAAACGTATGGGTCTGTTTGATATGTTCAAGAAGAAGGCTGAGCCCGCGGCTGCCGCTGCTCCGGCCTCCATCTCTGCTTCTGCCGGCGCCGACGTGCTGTGCTCGCCCGTCAAGGGCAAGGTCATCAAGATGGCCGACGTGCCCGATCCCGTCTTTGGTGGCGAGGTTCTGGGCAAGGGCTGTGCCGTGTGGCCCGAGGACGATCTGGTCTACGCTCCCTGCGACGGTAAGGTGACCGTCACCATGGGTCACGCCGTGGGCCTGCAGTCCGATAGCGGCATCGAGGTTCTGGTGCACGTTGGCGTCGATACCGTCAACATGAACGGCGATGGCTTCGAGGGCTTCGTCAAGGCCGACGACGTTGTGAAGGCTGGCCAGCCCATACTCAAGATCGACCGCGCCAAGATCGCCGCTGCCGGTTACAAGGACTGCGTCGTCGTGGCCGTGTCCAACACCGCCGAGTTTGCCGATGTCGAGCTCACCGTTGAGGCAGAGTCCGCCGTCGCCGCCGGTGACGCCATCGTCAAGGTCGTCCGCAAGTAAACTGCGGCATCCAAAGGCTGTGCGAGGGTGGTCGGGTTTTCCGGCCACCTTTTTTATTGCACCGCGGGAAAGCGTTTTATTGCACGTTGGGTGGGCTTGCAAACCGTTCGGACGCTAAAACGAACCGACCGCGCCTTCGCGTTGCCGAGGGTGTTCATAAGTGGATAGTATGGGCTTACTTATTACAACGTGCGCCGCGTCTGGGAAGCGCAGTGCCGCTCATTGGGAGGAACAACATGAAAAAGAAGCTGCTGCTTGCGCCCCTCATGGCCGTCTTGGTTGCATGTGTGGTCGTGCTTTCCGGCTGTGGAGGTCCTTCGGTTGAGGAGCTCATCACCGAGGATCTTACGACGCAGTTTGACGAGGTCAAGAACGGTGGCGACGACTTCCTTTCTGGTCTGGAGGAGGCTTCGGGCGACGAGTTCGAGCAGCTGGGTATCGATCCCAAGGAGTACGCCAAGACCTATCTTGAGGGCTTTGACTACAAGATCGGCGACGTGACGGTCGACGAGGACAAGGGTGTCGCGACCGCCGAGGACTTCTCCACCCAGTATCAGGAGAAGGTTGCTGCGCTTGACACGGTTCCTTCCGATGACGAGCTGTACAAGATGGCCGGTCAGGTTATGGTCGATGTGACCAAGGCCACCGAGCCCAGGAAGACCACGGTTATCTTCAAGTACACCTGCAACGACGATGGCGAGTGGTCTGCCGACGACTCCGTCAACTCCGAGATGATGGATGCAATGCTGAGCTAGGGGGTTACGCGGTTCTACGAACCGCGTAACCAGTTGACGCTGCGCGCCGCCCAGGACGACAATTTGTCATTCAAAAGGCGAGGCATGACCAGAAGGTCTATGCCTCGCCTTTTTCATGCCAACTTGTTCGTCCTGGACGTCGCTCGCTGTCCATCCTCTACCTGCGTCGTTGCCATGGTGCGGCGCTTGTAGTCATTGGGGACGTTCTTAAATGACCAGGCGGCAGTTGGGGACACTCCTTGTGCCAGCGTTGCATCGAGTGCTTGGGAAACCGCGACCCGGTTTTTGGCCGAATAGTGGGTCGCATTTTCCGGATGGGGTGGGTTGCGGAAAGTGCGACCCGGAATATTGTTCTGAAACGGGATGCGGTTTCCCTGATGTGCCTCAAACGGAAAGCATATCCCATTCCGGAGCTCCAAAACGGGATGCGCTTTCTGCGCGGAAGAATTGTCGCAGCTGCGTTAAGCAGTGTCGCTCGTTACTCGCCCAGGATCAGCGCTGCGAGCTCGTCCTGGGTGTCCGCCACGTAGTCGGCGCCGGCGGACTCCAGCTCTGCGCGGCCGCGGAAGCCCCAGCTGACGCCCGCACTCTTAAGGCCGGCGTTGTGACCGGTCAGGATATCGACATTGGAATCGCCCACATAGAGCGTGGTCGACGGATCGGCGCCTAGCTCTTCCATCACATGCAGCGTAACAGGCGCCTCGGGCTTGGGCGGAAACGCATCGACACGACCCTGCACCAGCGCAAAGCGCTCGGAACCAAAATACTTCTCGATAAGCGGAGCCGCCGAGACGTGGTCCTTGTTGGTGAGCACGGCAAGCTGAACGCCCGCGGCGCGTATGCGGTCGAGCATCTCGATCGTGCCGGCATAGGGGCCGGTGTGGTCCTCCTTGTGCTCGCCGTAGTAAGCCCTAAACTCGGCAAGCGCCTGCTCAAACATACGGCCGTCGCCCGCATACTCGGCGGGCATAAAGCGCTCAACCAGCTTGAGCATGCCGTTTCCCACCTTATAGCGGTACTCGTCTACGGCAAACGTGGGCCAGCCGTGCGCCTCGCAGGTATGGTTGCCGGCGGCCGCCAGGTCCTCGAGTGTGTTGAGGATGGTGCCGTCCAGGTCAAAGATCACATGGGAAAAAGCTGCTGCCATAAAAACTCCCGTCATTGGGTTTAAAACGCACCCCATAATACTGGGCTTCCGCGTTGGGCGTGCTTGGAATCTGAACATCTCCAGGGGTATCAGGCCGCATCGCGCCGACCGTGTGGTTTCGCCCTAGCAAATCCTCGGCAGCTGCTCTCCTACGAGCATGTCGAGGATGCGGGTCGAACCCCAGCCGGTGCGCACGCGCACGGCGGGACGGGCGCCCTCGGCAAGCGGCAGCACGCGACCGATGATGGCGGCATTCTCGCCGTAGCGGGCGGCGCGCATGGCGCTCAGCGCGGCATCGGCTTGCTCGGCCGGCACGACGGCAACCATCTTGCCCTCGTTTGCCACCTGCAGCACATCGTAGCCGAGCATCTCGCAGGCGGCCTGCACGTCGGGACGCACGGGCACGGCATCCTCGTCGACCTCCATGGCAACATTGCTGGCCTGGGCAAACTCGTTGAGTGTGGACGCCAAGCCACCGCGCGTGGGGTCGCGAAAGCAGCGTGTGTCGGGTGCTGCGGAAAGCACATCGGCAATCAGGCGGTTGAGCGGTGCGGCGTCGCTTTCGATCGTGCTCGAAAACGCCAGACCCTCGCGTTGGCTCATGATAGCGATGCCGTGGTCGCCCAGTGTACCCGAGACCAGGATGACATCGCCGGGCTGGCAGTTTGCGCCGCTGAGCGCCACGTCCGCAGGCACCTCGCCCACGCCGGCGGTATTGATATAGACGCCGTCGGCCCCGCCGCGCTCGACCACCTTAGTGTCGCCCGTGATTATGGACACGCCCGCCTCGCGCGCCGTCTCGGCCATCGTCTGCACAATCTGGCGGAGCTTATCCATGGGATAGCCCTCTTCGAGGATAAAGCCGCACGATAGGTAGCGCACGTTGGCGCCCGAGGTCGCGACGTCGTTGACGGTTCCGCATACAGCGAGGCGGCCGATGTTGCCACCGGGGAAGAACTGCGGCGAGACTACAAAGCTGTCGGTCGACATGGCGATGCGCCCGCTCGCGGGCAGCGTAGCGACGCCGGCGTCGTTGCCCTCGAGCAGCTCGGGCGACCCAAAGGCATCTAAAAAGACCTCATCGATGATGCGTTTCATCATCTGGCCGCCGGAGCCGTGACCCAGCAGGACGGTGCTATCGGTAACGCTATGGGACATATCGAAAACTCCAATCGTGGGTGGTGCCGGTGTGCGGGTGTGTCCGGGCTAGTTGCGGTAGCGGTAGTACGCCGCGCAGCTGCCCTCGGAGCTCACCATGCACGGGCCGACGGGGTGCTCGGGCGTGCAGGTGCGGCCAAAGAGCGGGCAGTCGCTCGGCGTAATGGCCCCGCGCAGCACGTCGCCGCAGCGGCACCCGCGCGGCTCGACTGTCGCCTCAACGGGCACATCAAAGCGGGTACGGGCATCAAAGCGCGAGAATTCGGGACGAATGGCGAGTCCCGAAGCCGCAATCGGCCCCAGCCCGCGCCACGTGGTGTCGCATGGTTCAAACACCTGCTCGACCAGCTGGCGCGCCACGGGATTGCCGTCTGCGTTGACGCCACGGCGGTAGGCGTTGTCAATCGCCGGCCTGTCCTCGACAACCATCTGGACCAGCATGCAGATGCCCTGCAGGATATCGACCGGTTCAAATCCCGAGACCACGCCCGGGGTATTGAATTCGTCGACCAAAAAGCTAAAGGGCGCCAAGCCCGTGATGGTGGCGACGTGGCCCGGCAGGATAAAGCCGTCGATGGTGGTCTCGGGGTCGTTGGCGATGGCGCGCAACGCCGGCGGCGTGGTCTTGTGGGCGCAATAGACCGAGAAGTTCAAAAGCCCGCGCGCCTCGGCCTCCAAGATGGCGGCGGCGATGGTGGGCGTCGTAGTCTCAAAGCCCACGCCCATAAAAATGACCGGGCGATCAGGGTTTTGCTCGGCAATGTCGAGCGCGTCGAGCGGGGAATAGACGATGCGGATATCGCGCCCCGCCGCCTTTTGCGCAGCGAGCGAGGTGGATGATCCGGGCACGCGCATCATGTCGCCAAAGGTGGTGATGATGGCGCCGTCTATGTTGGCGAGCGCGATTGCGTGGTCGATGTCGCGGTTGGCGGTGACGCAGACGGGGCAGCCCGGGCCGCTCAGCAGCTTGAGCCCGGCCGGCATAATGGAGCGAAAGCCATAGCGCCCGATGCTCACGGTATGCGTGCCGCAGACTTCCATAAGGTTGATGGTGCGGTCGCCGACAAGCTCATGAATGCGCTCGATGAGCTCGCGAGCCAGCTTGGGATCGCGGAATGCCGAAAAGTCGATACCGGAGCGAGCCGGCTGTCCGGCCGCCACTAGTAAGCCTCCGCCGGGTTGGTGGCCAGCTGGTCTTCTTCGACCAGTTCGGTCATGGTGTTGACCAGGTCGAGCGTTTCCTGCGCCTCCTGCTCGTCGACAATCTGAATGCCAAAGCCGGCGTGCACGAGAATATAGTCGCCTACCTGTGCCGTCGGCACGAGGCGCAGCGAAACGGGGCGCTCGATGCCCATCATGTCGACGGTCGCCTTAAGGTCGTCGTCGCGTTTGACCACTTTACCGGGAACGGCAAGGCACATAATGTTCCCCTTTTATACGTTTTGCGCTGGATAGGCGCCTAATTACCCATCAGTTGATGGTAGCGCTCGCGGGAGTCACGAGCAAACGCGTTACACCTGTGAGACGGCGGCGCGCAGGCTGGCAAAACAGCCTATCGCGATGCTGTCTGCGCGAGGTGAGCGCGAGCGATGGCGGCCTGACCGTAGGCGATGCAGCCGTCGTTGACGGGCACGGCGTGGGGGACCAAGACGGCAAGACCGGCGTCTTTGAGTTCGTGGGTAAGGAGCTGAAGCAAAAGCCGGTTCATGAACACACCGCCCGAAAGCGCGACGGTATCGAGGCCTTCGCGCTCACAGATCTCGCACGCGACGTGGGTCGTAGCGTGCGTAATGGCGATGTGAAACCCGAGGGCGAGCCTGTCGGCCGGCGCGCCTGCCTCGATTCCATTCAGAAGAGCTTCGATGAGCGGTTGGGGGTCCAAGGTGGGGGAGTCGTCGGCAGACGTGAATACGCCTGTATGATTGCCGTCGAGACGAACGGGCTTACCGCCGAGCGCGCACCAGGCGGCGGCTTCGAGTTCTATGGCGGGTTCGCCCTCGTAGGTTGCCTGGCCGCAAATGCCCAGGATCGCGGCTGAGGCATCAAACAAGCGACCCATGCTGCTGGTACGCGGGCTGTTGATGCCGCGCTCGATCATGGTGGCTGTCACGCTGCGCGTTTGCTCGTCGAGGCTGTCCAAAAGCCGAGCGGCGCCTGGGTGCTCGAGTAGGCCGAGCTCACTGAGCAGGGCAAAGGCGTTGCGGCGGGCGTCGCGCACGGAGGCCGCCCCGCCGGGGAGCGCCCAGGTGCGCAAATGCGCGGCGCGCTCAAAGCCGCCAAGGCTGGCAACAAGAAACTCGCCGCCCCAAATGGTCCCATCGGTACCGGCGCCGGTGCCGTCAAAGGCGATGCCAAGGACGCGCGCGTCGGTTGTAAGCTGGTCCGCGGCGATAGCCTCGGCCATTACGCTCGCGATATGCGCATGATGGTGCTGCACCTCGACGAGCGGCAGATTGCATTTTCGCGCCTGCTCGCGCGCCCACTGGCTCGATAGATAGCTGGGATGTACATCGCAGGCTAAGGCGGCGGGCACCAAGTCAAAGAGATCTTCCAAGCGCGTGCACGCGGCGTTCCAGGCATCGAAGGTCCCGCCGTTTTCAACATCGCCGATATGCTGCGACACAAAACAGGTTGCCTCGCCGTTCGCCCCTTCACGCGTGAGCGCAATCGTGGCCTTTTGTTGTGGCCCACAGGCGAGCACGCAGGACGGAGCGCCGTCGAGCGCCGGCAACGGCAGCGGCTGGGGTGCATATCCGCGAGCGCGGCGCACGGGCATAACGGCGCCGTCGACCACGCGCACTACAGAGTCGTCGTAGCGCGAGAGGATCGCGCGGTCGTTGCCGAGCAACGCATCGGCGATGCCGGCGGCAACGAGGTGTTCCCAGGCAAGGTCGTCGTCGCTCTCGATGGGCTCTTCGCTCAGGTTTCCGCTGGTCATGACGAGCGCGTGCATACCGCAGGCTTCTGCCGCGGCAAGCAACAGATGCTGAAGCGGGGTGTAGGGGAGCATAACACCGAGCTCGGGCAGGTCGTGCGCGACGGACGGCGCGAGCGCGAGGGCGTCGGGGGAATCGCCGCTCTCGCAAACAGCACGTCGGCGCAGCAGCACAATGGGGCGAATGCTGCCGGCCAGCAAGCCGCGCTCAACGTCGCTGATATGGCACAGGCGTTCAACGTCGGCAAGGCTGCGCACCATAACGGCAAGTGGCTTGTTGCTGCGGCGTTTACGGCGGCGAAGCTCGGCTACCGCCTGCTCGTTGGAGGCGTCGCATGCCAAGTGAAATCCGCCCAGTCCCTTGATAGCGACGATACCGCCGTTGGCCAGCAGCTCAACACAGCGGTCGATAATGGCGTCGCTGGTCTCGCGCGTGGTGCCGACGGCCAGCGGCGCGGCGGCTTCGCCCGGCTCATCGCCCACGCTCGCTTCGCGCCACATGATATGCGGCCCGCAATCAAAGCAGGCATCGGGCTGCGCGTGAAAACGCCGGTCGAGTGGGTCGGCATACTCCGCGGCACACTCAGGACACATGGGAAAACAATTCATCGACGTGGCCGCTCGGTCATAAGGCAGCGACCGGATGATGGTAAAGCGTGGGCCGCAGTTAGTGCAGTTGATAAAGGGGTAGTGATAGCGCCGATCGGCGGGGTTGAACAACTCGCGCAGACAATCATCGCAGGTGGCGATATCGGGCGAGACGAGCGTCGTGTGCGCGGTCTGGTCCTGCGATGCCACAATACGAAAGCCCTGCTCATCGGCAGCGCTCCAGCCGCCAGGCTTCAAATCCGCAATATCGACTCGCTCAACGCGAGCCGCCGCGGGCGCATGCTCAGAAAGAGCAGCGACAAATCCGTCAACCGCCTCGGCACGGGCGTGCGCCTCGATATGCACGCCGTCGCCCGCGTTGAGCACCCATCCGCAAATGCCATGCGCCATGGCCTCGCGATACACAAACGGCCGCATGCCAACGCCCTGCACAATGCCCGTTACATGAATATGCACATGCCGCATGCGACACCCCTCATCAAAACCGACCAAATAGGGACAGGTGCGCTACAGCCCCAGGCTCTGCTTGGTGGCGGCGCACGTGAGCTCGCCGTGCTTAACGCCGCGCAGGCCCAGCAGACGGTCGGCTAGTTCGTAGACGCGCTCGCCGCGACCCTTGAGCGCCAGAATCTCCAAGCAGTTGTGGTGATCCAGATGCACGTGCATGGTCGATACGATCTCGTCGGTGTAGTCGTGCTGCACTTCGTCCAGACGGCGCGTCAGGTCGCCGGTATGGTGGTCGTAGATCATGGTGAGCGACCCGATAACATGCTCATCGGGCGTGCGCATCTGCTCCTTGGCGATCGAGGCGCGAATCAGGTCACGCACGGCCTCGGAGCGGTTGGCCACGTCGCCGCGGCGCGCGATCTGTTCGTCAAAACGGCGCAGCAGGTCGTCCGGTGCGGTAACCGAAAAACGGACCAGCTCGGAGCCGGAGCCACTACAGTGGCAGCCCGCGTCACCGTCCGCCCCGTGCGGATGCTCGTGCTCGTACCCGCAGCCGTGCTCGTGTTCGGCCACGTTACACCAGCTTCACGGAGCCGACGGAGTTGTGGTCGGCCTCGATGGCCTCTTCGTAGCCCTCGAGTGCGTCGTGGGCCTCGTGCAGCGCAGCCATGGCTGCCTCGAGCTTGGCGCCGATGCGCTCCATGTCAAAATTCTCGGTCGCATGCAGCAGCTGATGGCTCCACTCGTGAGCGAGCTCGATGGTGTCGTCGACCTGCTTGACGCTCATGGCAAGCTGGCTCATGTTCATTCCAACATCATGCATGGGAAATCTCCTTGTGTGGACGGTAATCCAGTGGTTCAGATTTTACTACGCCCGCTCTGCGCGCCGCTGCATAAGAAAACGGGTGCGAGTCTGTGCGACTCGCACCCGTTCACTGGGGGCTGTTTGTAACTACCATACTATCCGTGGTCGCACGCGCCGCACCCGGCAGTCCGGCGAGCGGTGCAAAACCGCTCATGGACGGCGGGTAAGTAACAAGCGTATTACAGATGCTTCTCCAGCAGCGCCTGCAGCCTCGCCTTGGGCAGAGCGCCAACCGAGCGGTCAATCTCTTCGCCGTCCTTAAACACAATCAGCGTGGGGATGCTCATGACGCCATACTTCATGGCCAGGTCCTGGTTGTCGTCGACGTTGCATTTGGCAACGGCAAGCTTGCCCGCCAGCTCATCGGCAACCTCGTCAACGATGGGCGAGAGCGATCGGCAGGGCCCGCACCACGGTGCCCAAAAATCGACCAGCACGGGCAGGCTGCCGTTAACGATGGAATCGAAGTTCTCGGGGGTAATCTGCTTAATGTCAGCCATGGTGACCTCCATAATGTGACGCGGCTCAGCCGCGTAAAACTCAGTACGACCGTGCTTATACCCAGCCGCCCGCAAAGCAACCACTCGCGGGCAGCTCTTTTATATAATGGTGGGCACGCAAACGATTGGAGAGCGCATGTCCACGTCACAAAGCCAGAAAAAAGAAGCCATCGCCCAGGCGGCCGAGCAGGAGCTCGCATCGCTTGCGGTCCGTGGCGTGCGCATCGTGGGCAACGCGTGCTCGCCGATCGTGCTGGTCAAAGGCGATTTGGACGAGGCCGAGCGTTCGGGTGGCGAGCTTGCCGCCGGCCCGGATGGCGCGGCGTTGCGCAAGGCGCTTGGGGCCATCGGCTACGCGCCCGAGGATTTTTGCGTGCTGGCAAGCGTCGCCGGCACAGGTGACGGAGCGGCCACGGTGGGCGAGACTCTGCCGTGCGAGCTGTTCCGCGAGGCGCTTGAGGCCTTGGACCCCGAGGCGGTGCTACTGCTCGACAACAACGCGGCTGACGCCATGCGCGAGGCCTACGCCGATATGCTCGTGGCGATCGATGACTTCGACACCGCCATGCTCAAGCCCGGCCTGGTCGCCCATGTGCAGGGCCGCCGCGTGCTCGCGCTCGATGGCTTTGAGGCGGCGCTGACCGACAAAGCGGCCAAGCAGCGCATGTGGGCCTACATCAAGCAGCTGACCCCGGCGGTCGCTCCACTGTAGCGGATCGGCACCGGCGAGCGATTGCCTGGCGGGCGAGGCGCGCCGCGAGATCGGCGCCGTACTTCTACATCACAGCGCGCAGCTCAAACCGATCGCCGTTAATGCGGAACTGGCAGTTGCCGTTCATGCGCTCCACGGCAAGTTTGATGCTCTTGGTTCCAAAGCCGTGGCCCGCATGCCGGGTCACGGGCATGCCGTCGACCATGCGCGGCGCGCGGTCAAACGTGTTGGAAACTAACAGCAACAGCTGGCCGTCCTCAAGTCGCAGGTCAAGGTCGACGAATCGCTTTCCTTGGGGTGCGGCGCTTGCGGCGGTGATAGCGTTTTCCAAGGCATTTGAGAGCACGCTAAACAGGTCGGCGTCACCTACGTGGATCGTTTCGGGTACGGCGGCGCGCAAGTTGGCGGTAATGCCGTTTCTATTGATATCCGAGTTGAATGACGAAAGCGCAATGTTTACGGTCTCGTTGGCGCAGAAGCGGCGTACGGCGGTGCGGTCGCCGGCTTCGCAGAGTTCGTCGATGCGTTTGAGCGCCTCGTTGGTGTGGCCCTCCTCAATTAAAGCGGCCAGGCCGCGTAGGAAGTGGCGCATATCGTGGCGAAGAATCGACAGCTCGCGCCCAGATTGACGCCAAGCCTCGAGCTCTTTGATGGCGGCGCTGTCGCGGGTTTCGAGCATCCAACGTTCTCGCTCGGCGGTTTCCTTTTCTTCGTATTCGCGCAGGTAAACGGCAAGAAACATAAGATAGAAGGCACAGAGCGCAAATGCCAAAAACTCAACCGTCACCACCGAGCCCGAGTGGAACAGCGTGGTGTAGACGTTGGTGGCGTAGTCAAAGACGTAATAGACGAGCGGCAGGATTAAAAGGATGCCCAGCTCGGTGGGGCTTTTAATCGCCAGGCGGGGTCCAATGTCGCCGGCCCAATGCAGCAGGACGGCAAAGACGCCGAGCGTGGTAGCGATGCGTGCCAGATAGTACGCGATCTGCGAATCGGTTGCGGCAAATGCGGCGATGCCCATCCAATTGCTGAACTGGCAGCTCAGATAGGCGCTGGTGACGCCCAACGCCGCGAGCAGCGGACTCAAGTGGTAGCGCGCGCATAGGTAGACGGTAAGCGGCAAGTGCACGACGAGCGGATAGACCTGACGGGCAAAAAGCTCTCCGCCAACGACATTGGCGATCGAAAAGGCAGCGCCGGTTGCGGCTCCGACCCCCACCAACTCGAGTGCATGGCGTCGATTGATTTCGATACCGCACAGCGTCGCCGAGGCAAAGACGCCAAAGAGTAGCGTCGTGGCGTGGTGGATTGCCCAAAGGACCATTTCGACCGAGGAGATCATCAGCGCCTCCCGCCTTCGAAGCGCACCGCAAAGTAGGCGTCTTGGAACCCCTGCTTGCTGCTGCGCGACAGCGGAATGCACACGCCGGAGCGCATGACGATGTCCGTGCGATCGAAGTGGTCGATGTTGCGCAAGTTGACCTGGTAGCTACGGTGGCATTTAAAGAAGGTGGCATTTTGCGCCAAACGGTCCTCGACGCTGCGGAACGACTCGAGTGCCTCGATATCGCGTCCGTCGCGCAGGTGGAAGACCACGTGCTTGTTGCGCGCCTCGGCATATTCGATGTCGGACAGGCGCAGGGCGTGGTAGCCAAAGGACGTTTTGATCACGAGCTCGTCGGTTGCCGCCGGGCGCATGCTCGAAAGTTCGTCGAGTAACTGCGCCAGGCGTTCGTAAGTCACGGGCTTGAGCAGATAGTCGAAGGCGCGGACCTCGTAGGACTCCAGTGCAAACTCGGGCGACGAGGTAAGGAACACCAGGCGCACGGCGGTGTCGGTCTGGCGCAATTCGCGTGCGGTGTCCATGCCGTTGACGAGCGGCATGATCATGTCGAGCAGGATGATGTCGGCGCGCGACGCGGCATGGCGCGCCAGCAGGTCCTCGCCGCGCGTAACGAGCGCAACATCGACCGCCGTGCCCTTCTCGGTCGACCAACGGTCGATCATCCGGTGCAGTCTATCTAGAAAAGCGACGTCATCGTCGCAGGCAATAATCTTGAGCATTCGGGCCCCCTTAGTAGTTCGATTTTGCCACATTGGGCGCGTGCCGCTCGCGGGGGAGCGCCCGTTCGTGCCTCACGGTGCGCAACTCGCGCCGAGCGGTATTGCGGTGGCGAAAGATGCCTCCTGCGCTATCGAGAGCTCGGCTATCCTCAGCTTGCCAGTTCGAAAATGGACCTGCCGCATGATTGAATCTTTATTTCAACTTTACACCTAGGTTTACAGCTGTCTTGTCAGCTGTAAACCTAGGTGTCATACTAAAGCCCCAAGATTCGCCAAAAGAGAGGGGCCTTGATGGCACAGAGCGCGAACATGGATGCATCGGAGCTTGCACGCGACATTGCGGCCGGCCTGGCATCGGCAACGACGGCAACGGAGCGCGCGGCATTGGTGCCCGCAGAGCTCGTCGAGGCCATTCAGCAACTTAAAACCCAACGTGACGCGGTGATCCTGGCACACTATTACGTGGCGCCCGAGGTCCAGGCTGTGGCCGATTACGTCGGTGACAGCTTCTATCTGGCAAAGCTTGCCAAGAGCCTGCCGCAGCAGACCATTGTGCTGTGCGGCGTGGAGTTTATGGGCGAGAGCGCCAAGCTGCTCAATCCCACCAAGACGGTGCTGCTGCCCGAGCCGGGCGCGGACTGCCCCATGGCTCATATGGTCAAGCGCGAGACAGTCGATGCGGCGCGCGCCGAGTACGGCGATGACCTTGCCGTGGTCTGCTACGTCAACTCCACAGTCGAGATCAAGAGCTGGAGCGACGTGTGCGTCACCAGCTCCAACGCCGTCAAGATCGTGTCCGAGCTGCCGCAGCAGCATATCCTGTTCATTCCCGACCAAAACCTCGGCCGCTTCGTAGCCGAGCAGGTGCCGCAAAAGCACGTCATTCTCAACAACGGCTACTGCCCGCGCCATCACATCATCACCGTCGAGCAGATCGTCGACGCGACGGAGGCCCACCCCGACGCGCTCGTGCTGGCGCATCCTGAGTGCAAGGCCGACGTCTTGGCCGAGGCCGACTACATCGGCTCCACCGCCGGCATCATCAAGTACGCCGAGGAGTCCGACGCGAGCGAGTTCATTATCGTGACGGTCCGTGGCGTGCTCTACGAGCTCGAGCGCCGCTGCCAGGGCACCGGCAAGAAGTTCTACTTCCCCGCGGTGCAGCCCACCTGCGTCAACATGGATCTCATCACGCTCGAAAAGCTCGTGCGCTGCCTGGAGACGGGCGAGGGCGAGGTGCAGATTGGCGTGTCGGACGAGGCCGCCGATCAGGCCAAGCTCACGCTCGACCGCATGCTCGAGTACGCAGCGCACTAGAACAATGCGGCATGAGGGACGGTCCCTTATGTCACATTCAAGGGAGAGGATTCCTGTGGAAACCAAGCAATACCCCGATATGGAGTGCGACGTCGTTATTGCCGGCTGCGGCGTAGCGGGCCTGTATGCGGCTCTCAACCTGCCGACGAGCATGCGCGTGCTCATGCTCTCCAAGGGCGCTGTCGACGAGTGCGATTCGATGCTCGCGCAGGGCGGCATTTGCGTGCTGCCCGAGGGCTCGGACTACGATGCCTTCTTTGAGGACACCATGCACGCCGGCCACTACGAGAACCGCCGCGAGAGCGTCGACATCATGATCCGCTCGAGCCGCTCGGTCATCAACGACCTGCTAGCGATGGGCGTGGATTTTGAGCGCAAGGCGGATGGCAGCCTCGACTTTACCCGCGAGGGCGCACACAGCCGTCCGCGCATTGCCTTCCATGCCGATATCACCGGCAAGGAGATTACGACCAAGCTGCTTCAGGCCGTTCGCAAGCTGGACAACGTGCAGATTTTGGAGCACGTGGCCATGACTGACATCCTGACGGGCGAGCGTGACGGCGCCACGGTGTGTGCCGGTGTCGTCGCCGTTCCCGTGGACGAGGACAACTCGGTTCGCCCCGCCGACGAGCTGGCAAATGCCGCCGAGGGCGTGCATGCCGGCGAGCCGTTTAAGATCCATGCCCGTCATACGTTGTGGGCAACGGGCGGCATCGGCGGCGTGTACGATCACTCGACCAACTACCCGCAGCTCACGGGCGATGCCTGCTACATCGCTCAGGAGCATGGCATTAAGATGGAGCATCTGGACTACGTGCAGATCCACCCCACGGGACTGTTCTCGCCGCAGCCAGGCCGCACCTTCCTGATCAGCGAGAGCTGCCGCGGCGAGGGCGCGATTTTGCTCAACGCCGCCGGTGAGCGCTTTACCGACGAGCTTCAGCCGCGCGATGTGGTCGCCGCCGCTATTCGCGAGCAGATGAAGCAGGACGGTACCGAGCACGAGTGGCTGAGCTTTGCCCCCGTCGAGCGCGATGTAGTGACCGGGCACTTTGCCAACATTCGCGCACGCTGCTTGGAGGACGGCCGCGACATCTTGGACGAGCCCATCCCCGTTACGCCTACGCAGCACTACTTTATGGGCGGCGTGTGGGTCGACAAGGACGGCCGCACCTCGATGCCCGAGCTCTACGCCGCCGGCGAGACGGCCTGCAACGGCGTGCACGGCAAGAATCGCCTGGCTTCCAACAGCCTGCTCGAGTCCCTGGTTTGGGGCCGCCGTGCCGCCTGGTGCATGCGCACCGGCGAGTCGCTCGCCGTGGAGCAGGCGGGCGAGCCCGCGCTCGATGGCTGCCATCGCGCTCTGAGCGCCGATACCTTGGCGATCGATGATTTGGCCCGTGCCGCCGGCACGCAGGCCGTGGAGGAGTAGACCATGAATCCCATTACCATGAAGCTCGTCGTCGATGATCTGATTCTGCAGGCCCTGCGCGAGGACATCACGTTTGAGGATGTGAGCACGGCGAGTGTGTGCCCCACGGCGCGCCCCGCCACGGTGGAGCTTATCGCCAAGGCCGATGGCATCATCGCGGGCCTGGATGTGTTCGCTCGCACCTTTGAGCTGCTGGATTCGCAGAGCTCGGTGCTGTTTGATGTTGCCGACGGTGACGAGGTGCACGCCGGCGACCACGTGGGCCAGGTGCGCGGCGATGCGCGCGTGCTGCTTTCGGGCGAGCGCGTGGCGCTCAACTACCTGCAGCGCATGAGCGGTATCGCTACCTATACGCACAGAATGGCAGCGGCGCTCGAGGGTACCAAGACCGTGCTCGTCGACACACGCAAGACCACGCCGGGCATGCGCGTGTTTGAGAAGGCGGCGGTTGAGATCGGCGGCGGCAGCAACCATCGCTACAACCTGTCGACAGCCGTCATGCTCAAGGACAACCACATCGATGCCGCCGGTGGCGTGACGCGCGCGATCGAGATGGCGCGCGCCCACGCGTCGTTTACCACGACGGTCGAGATTGAGTGCGAGAACCTGAATATGGTGCGCGAGGCAGTTGAGGCCGGTGCCGATATCATCATGTTCGACAACATGACCCACGACGATATGGCTGCCGCGATTGAGCTTATCGCCGGCCGCGCCAAGACCGAGTGTTCGGGCAACGTGGACGCCAGCAATATCCGCGCGCTCGCCGACCTGGGCGTTGACTTTATTAGCTCGGGGGCGCTGACGCACTCCGCGCCGATCCTCGACCTCTCGCTTAAGCACCTGCGTCTGCTGGACGGTAAATAATGAACGCCCGCGAGCGTCGCCGTGCCATCATGGGCGTGCTCGAGGGAGCCAAGGGGCCCGTATCGGGCAGCGCGCTTGCCCGCGAGGTGGGTGTGAGCCGCCAGGTCGTGGTGCAGGACATCGCCCTGCTGCGCGCCGATGGGCACGATATCGTGGCGACCAACCGCGGCTACGTGCTGCAGGAAGCCGCGAGTAGCCCCGCCGTGCCCACGCGTCTTGTTAAGGTGCGCCACAGTGTGGAGCAGGCGGGCGACGAGCTTACGAGTATCGTCGACGCGGGTGGCGCCGTGCTCAATGTGATCGTCAACCATCGTGTGTACGGCAAGATCACGGCCGACCTGGACATCCGCAACCGCCGCGATGTCGAGCGCTACCTAGAGGGCATCGCCAGCGGCAAGAGCTTCCCGCTGCTGACGGTGACCAGCGGCTACCACTTTCACCGCATTGCGGCAGAAGACGAGCAGACCCTCGACGAGATCGAGGCCATACTCAAGGAGAAGGGCTACCTTGCCGATTTAATGCCCTACGAGGACGATCTATCGTAGCCGATGCTGCAAACGTCCCTAAGCGGCAATCTGACGTTCAATCGTCGGTCGCGTACCAAAGTACGCTTCCCTCCTCTTTCACGTCACCTTGCTCGCCTAGGGACGTTTTCGCTGACGTGAGCTCAACCTGCGATGGTGCCTAATTGGTTATCCGCACAAAAAAGGAGGCCTCCGCGGCGATGCGGAGGCCTCCTTTTTGTGCACGGTGTACTTTTGAGTGTGCAAGTGCGGGAGTTGTTACTCCTCGACGATCTCGGTGATCGCGCCAGCGGGGCAAGCGTCCTGGCAAGCGCCACAGGCGACGCAGGAGTCCTCGTCAGCGACGGTAGCGACGTCCTGGAGCTCCAGAACGCCAGCGGGGCAGGAGTCGACGCAAACGCCACAAGCGATGCACTCGTCGGCATCAATTACGGGATGAGCCATGGTAGTTTCCTCTCTGTTGACCGACGCTACAGGCGATGCGCGCCGGTTTGATTCGGGCAAAAACATACCACGGGAGCGACCGTTTGCAATACCCTCTGACCGGCATCTTCATACCGTTCGCCGAGTATGCCAAGGTTTACTAAAAAACGCGCAGGTGGGGCCGTTGAGCTGCATAAATGTTAGCTAAAGGTGACTTGAAATATAGGACGATTGAGCGTGCTTGCGGAAACCGCATCCCATTATTTTGTCGAAAAACGGGTTGCAGTTTCCGGTTAGGCCCGCTAGCGGAAAATGCGAGCCGGTATCAGCTCTCAAAACGGGATACGGTTTCCGGTTGAGCCTTCAGACGGAAACTGCGACCCGGAATCCACGCTCAAACCGGGATGAGCTTTCCGCAAGACGGCCCCCAGGCACCCCCGGACGCAAACCTCAGCCATCTCTACATAGATCTCGATAGATTTGCCGAGAACTCAAACAGTGCGTCTACCTGCGCATTTAAGAACCTAAACTCTCAGCAATAAGAAATCTTATATGAATTGACTTAGATTTTGTATATTCCGGCCCATAAGGGGATACACTACATCCTGAAAGACAAGCCGAAGCGCCGCGCGACAGATCGTCGAGGCGGCGCGAACGCAAAAGAGAGAGGGAATTTCTAATGAGTAAGATTCTTGGTATCGACCTTGGTACTACTAACTCCGCTATGGCCGTCCTCGAGGGCGGTTCTCCGACCATTATCGTGAACGCCGAGGGCGACCGCACCACCCCGTCCGTCGTGGGCTTCCGTGCCGACGGCGACCGCGTCGTGGGTAAGGCCGCTAAGAACCAGGCTGTCACCAACCCCAAGAACACCGTGTTCTCCATCAAGCGCTTCATGGGCCGCAAGTACTCCGAGTGCACCTCCGAGATCAAGGCCGTGCCGTATGAGGTCAAGGAGGGCCAGGGTGGCCGTGCCGTCGTCGACATCGAGGGCAAGGATTACACCGCCGAGCAGGTGAGCGCCATGACGCTCGCGAAGATGAAGGCCGACGCCGAGAAGTATCTGGGCGAGACCGTCACCGACGCCGTCATCACCGTCCCGGCCTACTTCAACGACGCCCAGCGTCAGGCCACCAAGGACGCCGGCAAGATCGCTGGCCTCAACGTCAAGCGTATCGTCAACGAGCCGACCGCTGCTGCTCTTGCCTATGGCCTGGACAAGCAGGGCACCGACCAGCGCATCCTGGTCTTCGACCTGGGCGGCGGCACCTTCGACGTCTCCATCCTCGACCTCGCCGACGGCGTGTTTGAGGTTCTGTCCACCTCGGGCGATAACCACCTGGGCGGCGACGACTGGGATCAGCGCGTCATCGACTGGATGGCCGATAAGTTCCAGCAGGAGAACGGTGTCGACCTGCGTCAGGACCCCATGGCCCTGCAGCGTCTGAAGGAGGCCGCCGAGAACGCCAAGAAGGAGCTCTCCGCCGCCCAGCAGACCACCATCAACCTGCCGTTCATTACCATGAACCAGTCCGGCCCGCTGCACCTCAACTACACGCTGACCCGCGCCGAGTTCGAGAAGATCACCCGCGACCTGCTCGAGCGCTGCAAGCAGCCTGTCACCAACGCCCTGCGCGACGCTAAGCTCAAGCTCTCCGATTTGACCGAGGTCATCCTCGTCGGCGGCTCCACCCGTATGCCCGCTGTCCAGGAGCTCGTCAAGACCATGACCGGCAAGCAGCCCAACATGTCCGTGAACCCCGACGAGGTCGTTGCCGACGGTGCTGCCGTCCAGGGCGGCGTGCTCACCGGCGACGTCGAGGGCATCCTGCTGCTCGACGTTACCCCGCTGTCGCTGGGCGTCGAGACCATGGGCGGCATCATGACCAAGATGATCGACCGCAACACCACGATCCCGACCTCCAAGACCGAGGTCTACTCCACCGCTGCCGACAACCAGACCAGCGTCGAGATCAACGTGCTCCAGGGCGAGCGCGAGCTTGCCCGCGACAACAAGTCGCTCGGTAAGTTCCAGCTGACCGGCATCCCGGCTGCTCGCCGCGGCGTGCCGCAGATCGAGGTCACCTTCGACATTGACGCCAACGGCATCGTCAAGGTCTCCGCTAAGGACAAGGGCACCGGCAAGGAGCAGCAGATCACCATTTCCGGCTCCACCGCGCTTTCCGACGACGAAGTCGATCGTATGGTCAAGGACGCCGAAGCTCATGCCGAGGAGGACAAGAAGCAGAAGGAAGAGGTCGAGGTCCGCAACCAGACCGACAGCCTGTGCTACTCCACTGAGCAGACCCTCAACGAGCTGGGCGACAAGGTTTCCGCCGACGTGAAGTCCAAGGCCGAGGCCGCTATCGCCGACGCCAAGAAGGCGCTCGAGGGCTCTGACGTCGAAGCCATCAAGGCCGCCGGCGAGTCCCTGCAGTCCGTGGCCTACGAGCTGGCCCAGGTTGTCTACGCCGACGCTCAGCAGCAGACCGACGGTGCCGCCGGTGCCCAGCCTGCCGACGATGACGTTGTCGACGCCGACTACGAGGTTGTGGACGACGAGGACAAGTAATCATGTCCGCCCGTAAAGCTCGCACGGAGGCGGCTGCCGCTGGCGCCGCCCCCGTTGACTCTGAGGAGAAGGACGTGAAGATTCCCGTAGAGGCCGTCGACGATACCGAGGCCAACGAGGCCGAGGCCGCCGAGGCTGCCGAGAACCAGGTAGAGGATTCCAACAAGGAGGCGACGATGACCGAGGACGAGATGGTGGAAGCCGCTATCCGCGCCGGTGAGGAAGCCGCCGACAACGACTTTAAGCTCAAGTTCGAGCAGGCCCAAAAGGAGCTCGCCGACGTGCGCAATGAGCTCGATGCTGCGGCAGAGGCTCAGAAGGTCGCCGAGGACAAGGCAAAGGACGCCACTGAGCGTACCGCCCGTCTTCAGGCCGACTGGGAGAACTTCCGTCGCCGCACCGCCAATGAGCGTATCGCCGAGCGCGAGCGCGCGACCGAGAAGCTCGTCACCGCGCTGCTGCCGGTGGTCGACGATATCGAGCGTGCGATCGACCATGCCCGCAGCCAGGAGCTTGCCGACGACTTTAAGCAGTTCGTCGACGGCGTCGACGCGGTGCATGCCAAGCTGCTCGATGTGTTTGCGCACGAGGGCGTTGAGCCCATCGACCCCAAGGGCGAGGCGTTCGATCCGCTCGAGCACCAGGCCGTGGGTCGCGTCGAGGACGCGTCGCAGTACGACGAGACCGTCAACGACGTGTACCAGAAGGGCTACCGCATGGCGGATCGCATCCTGCGTTCCGCGATGGTGACGGTGACCTACGGCGGCGAGAAACGCCCCGCACCGGAGCCCGAAGCGGCGCCCGAGGATGCTGCGGCCGATACGGCCGAGAGCACCGAGGAGTAATTGAGAAGGGCCCCGGGGCAACACCCGGGGCCCTTTCTGGCCTAGTGCCATATGAAAGCATGAGCCGCCGCCCGCTGGGCGGCGGATGAAACAGGAGAGGAGCTACGATGGCTGCAGGCAAAACCTTCTATGACATCCTGGGCGTATCCAAGAGCGCCTCCGACAAAGAGATCAAGAGCGCGTTTCGCAAGCTCGCGCAAAAATATCACCCCGATGCCGGCGGCGACGAGGCCAAGTTCAAGGAGATCAGCGAGGCCTACGAGACGCTTTCGGACGAGAAGAAGCGCAAAGAGTACGACCAGATGCTCATGTTTGGCGGCATGCCGGGCGCGGGCGGCGCGTATGGCGGCGGCTACGGTGCCGGCGCGGGTGCCAGCGGCTGGGGCGACATCTTCGACAGCATCTTTAGCGGCAACGGCGCCTGGGGCAGCGATTGGGGCTCGGGCTTTGCCGGGGCTGCGGGCGCTGCCGGTGCCGGCGCGGGCCGCAGCCGTGCTCGCAAGGGCGGCGACCTGTCGCTGACTGTTGATGTGACGGCCGAGGACGCGTTTCGCGGTGTGACGCACAAGGTCACCTATCGCATTCCCTCGACAGGCGAGCAGCAGACCATTACGGTCTCGGTGCCCGCGGGCGCGGTCGACGGCGGCAAGCTACGCTACAAGCGTCGCGGCGAGTATGGCGTTGCCGGCGGCGAGCGCGGCGACCTGGTCGTGACCACGCATGTGGAGGAGCACCCGCTGTTTAAGCGCAAGGGTGCCGATGTGACCATGGAGGTGCCGATCTCGGTCTACGAGGCGGCGCTCGGCTGCACGGTTGATGTGCCCACGCCCGGCGGCGCGACGGTTCGTCTGAAGGTGCCCGCTGGCACCCAGACGGGCAAGAAGTTCCGCTTTAAGGAGATGGGTGCGCCCGACGTTAAGCACCGTGGCCGCACAGGCGCGCTGCTCGTCGAAATCAAGGTGCAGGTTCCCACGAACCTGTCCGACGATGAGCGCGATGCCATGACCAGGCTGCGCGAGGCCGACACGCGCGATTATCGCGAGAAGGTCAACCGTTACAAGGCGACGTACTAGGGCGGTCGTGGCGCACGCCCGCGCCCGCGGGCTTATGATGGACGATAACGAGACGGAAAGGGGTCAGGTAGCATGGCCGAGGACAATAGGAACAAACCGCTGTACATGATCAGCGTGGCGGCCGAGCTGACCGGCATGCATCCGCAGACTCTGCGCGTCTACGAGTCTAAGGGCCTGGTGAACCCCCAGCGCTCGGGCGGTAACACACGCCTGTATTCGCGTGCCGATATCGAGCGTCTGGAGCTCATCAACCAGCTGACTGACGAGGGTATCAACCTTGCCGGCGTGGTGCGCATTCTCGATATGAAGGAGCGTGCCGAGGAGCGCGAGCGCGAGAACGAGAAGCTCCGCGCTCGCGTGCGCCAGCTCGAGGATGAGCTGCACGAGTACAAGATGCAGAAGAAGATCACCGCCCTGGCCCCGCGCGATGGCTCGGTTAACCCCGAACAGGTCATGCGCAAGCTGCTGGGTGCCGGCGGGGATTTGTAGTTACGCGGTTCTACGAACCGCGTAACGGGCCGACGCTGCGCGCCGCCCAGAGCGACAATCTGCCTTTCAACTTCGGCGGCATGATCAGAAGATCAATGCCGCCTTGTTTCAAGGCACCTTGCTCGCTCTGGCGGGCTTTCGCTGTCCGCGCCAAAACATCGGCATTGCCTGGGTAGTCATTGGGGGCGTTCTTAAACGACTAGTCGAAAGGGACACTCTTGCACCAAATCTGCCGCCTGACACCAGGCTCGTCCTTTACTTTACTGAGATAAAGTGAACGTGTAGATTCGTAACCCACTCGCAACCGTTCTATGGCACGATATTGAACGAATGTATGCTATGCGCCCAAATCTTTTGGGCAGAGTGGGAGACAGTATGGTCAAGCTGTACGAGGACGGCATCTACCTGCGCGGCGGCAGCGAGGTCGTGCCTGCGGCCGAGGCTGCCGAGCGCGGCATTACGCAGACGCCTGAGGACGCCAAGCGCGGCACCATCGCGTATTCGATCCTCCAGGCACACAATACGTCTGGAGATCCCGAGGCGCTCAAGATTCGTTTCGACGCCATGGCGAGCCATGACATCACCTTTGTCGGCATCATCCAGACGGCGCGCGCCTCGGGCATGGAGCAGTTCCCGCTGCCCTACGTGCTCACCAACTGCCACAACTCGCTGTGCGCCGTGGGCGGCACCATCAACGAGGACGACCACGTCTTTGGTCTCTCGGCTGCCAAGAAGTACGGCGGCATTTTCGTCCCGCCGCACATCGCCGTCATCCACTCCTTTATGCGTGAGAACTTCGCCGGTTGCGGCAAGATGATCCTGGGCTCCGACTCGCACACCCGCTACGGCGCCCTGGGCACCATGGCCGTGGGCGAGGGCGGCGGCGAGCTGGCAAAACAGCTGCTGCGTGACACCTACGATGTCGCCTATCCCGGCGTTGTCGCCATCTACCTCACGGGCGCCCCGCGCCCCGGCGTCGGCCCGCACGACGTGGCGCTCGCCATCATCCGTGCCGTCTTTGCCAAGGGCTACGTTAAGAATAAGGTTATGGAGTTTGTGGGCCCCGGCATCGCGAGCATGACGACCGACTACCGCAACGGCGTCGACGTTATGACCACCGAGACCACCTGCCTGTCGAGCATCTGGGCCACCGATGAGGACACGCGCGCGTTTTTGACCATGCACGGCCGCGGCGACGACTACCGCGAGCTCAAGCCCGCCGATGTTGCCTACTATGACGGCTGCGTCGAGGTCGATCTGTCGAGCATCAAGCCCATGATCGCGCTGCCGTTCCATCCTTCCAACGGCTTTGAGATCGACGAGCTCAACGAGAGCCTCGAGGACATCCTGCACGAGGTGGAGCTCGAGGCTGCCAAGATCGGCGAGGGCAAGACGCACTTTAGCCTGCTCGACAAGATCGTCGACGGCAAGCTGCACGTGCAGCAGGGCGTTATCGCCGGCTGCTCGGGCGGCAACTACGACTCCGTGGTCCAGGCTGCCCGCGTGCTCAAGGGCGCCAACACCGGCTGCGGCGAGTTCTCGCTGTCGGTCTATCCCACGAGCCAGCCCGTGACACTCGAGCTTACACGCCGCGGCTACATCTACGACCTTATGGAGGCCGGTGCGATCGTTCGCACGGCGTTCTGCGGTCCGTGCTTTGGCGCCGGCGACACGCCTGCCAACAACGGCCTGTCCATCCGCCACACCACGCGCAATTTCCCCAACCGCGAGGGCTCCAAGCCGGGTAATGGCCAGCTGAGCGCCGTGGCCCTGATGGACGCCCGCTCCATTGCGGCGACGGCTGCCAACGGCGGCGTCCTGACGCCGGCGACCGACCTGCCCGAGGAGACTTGGGACGAGGCCTGCGAGTACACCTTTGACGACGCGCCGTACAAAAAGCGCGTGTACTGGGGCTTTGGCAAGGCGGAGCCGGCCGACGAGCTGGTCGAAGGCCCCAACATTAAGCCGTGGCCCGCGATGGAGCCCCTCGGCGACGACATCCTGCTCAAGGTGTGCTCCAAGATCATGGACCCGGTCACCACGACCGACGAGCTCATTCCCTCGGGCGAGACGAGCTCCTTTCGCTCCAACCCGTTGGGCCTGGCCGAGTTTACGCTGAGCCGTCGCGATCCGGCCTACGTGGGCCGCTCCAAGGAGGTCGACGCCGTGGAGAAGCGTCGCGTGGCCGGCGAGGCCGCGGGCGACCTGGCGGCACTCGATGCCGAGCTTGCCGGTGTGTTTGAGGCACTGGCCGGCGTGGGTGTCGCGGCCGATGCCAAGGCGACCGAGTATGGCTCCATGCTCTATGCCAAGAAGCCCGGTGACGGTTCCGCCCGCGAGCAGGCTGCGAGCTGCCAGCGCGTGATCGGCGGTCTGGCCAATATCGTCCACGAGTACGCCACCAAGCGCTATCGCTCCAACGTGATGAACTGGGGCATGGTGCCCTTCCAGATGGAGGCCGAGCCCAACTTTGAGGTGGGCGACTACGTCTTCGTGCCGGGTATCCGCGCCGCGCTCGATGGCGACCTCAAGAACATCGCTGCCTACGTGGTGCGTGCCGATGGTGCGGTTGAGCAGATTGAGCTCTACATCGCCGATATGACGGCCGAGGAGCGCGCCATCGTCAAGGCCGGCTGCCTGATCAACTACAACAAGTTCAAGGCCGCTGCCGAGTAACGCACTTAATTGTCCGCCCAGGGCTTACCCTTTCCCGCCCGCTCACGCGCTTCGCGAGGGTCGCGTCAGAGAAAGGTATAACCGGGGCTACTTGTTAAGTGCTGCTCGTTGGGTCTTGAGGGCGCTAAAATCGAGGTTGCAACTCTCCTCTATGGGGGAGTGCGCCTTTGTTCATATGCTATCTAGAATTGACAGTATGAAGTTGGCGCTTTAAAGTGAGCTCAAAACACTCTCGTTTGTGGAGTTGAAGATGAAGCGTTGCACTTCTGTTTTGTTGCTGTTGGTGGCTTGCGTCGTCGCTGCTGCGGGCGTGGTCCTATTTGGCTCGCTTATCTTCTATGGGCCGAGTGGGGTTGAGCAGACGGTTGAGATGGCGTCCCTTGTTGCATCGATGCCCGGGCAAATGATTTCGGACGTTACAAAGCCCGACGAGATAACGCTCGATATCGAGGAAACGCCGGGCATTCTAAGCATAAGCAACTACCCCATGATTGAACTTGGCTCGTCTCGCTATACCAAGGACGAGAAGTTGTCCCGACAGGCGCTGGACTTGCTAAACGGGCGTTCGTTCAAACGCTGGGACGGTTGGGATGCCTATGAGCGCCGACGTGGTTCTGTGAACGGTGGCTACTATACAACGCTGAAGTTGTATTCATCTGATGGCAAACTGATGCGCACCGTTAACTACAATCCGGAATACGCAAAAGCCGGAGGTGGGGACGGCGTCTATATCCAAGATGGCGGCGTGACCTACATTCTTGAAGGCGACCAGCAGCAGGTGATCGATTTTTTGGATCGTTGCGTGATGGACGCGTACGACCAGACCTGCCTGCCCGACCCGCAGACTGCACGCGATGGTGGATCTGCTCGTACATGGCTATTCGAGGATGAGATGCCCTGGACCGCCGAATCGGGAAGCACGGGCTCGGCAAAAGAGTAGAGAACGCGACCACCACAAAGGTGCCCCTTTGCGGTGGTTTTCAGTCTGTCTCGATCTGTAACATCTGGGCCGTTAAAAGTGGGCTTGGTGTTGCAGATTTAGATTATCGATTCGGGTGTCTTCTGTTTATCTCGATCTGTAACAGGTGGACCCTTATTTGCCGAGTAGTTGTTACAGATTTAGACAAACGGGCGCCGCTGAGCATTTCATCTCAATCTGTAACATCTGGGGTCAAAAACGGCCGCTAGATGTTACAGATCGAGACAGATGAGCGCCGGAGTCGAAAATCACCACAAAGGTGCCTGTCCCCTTTGTGGTGGTGGGGGGCGGGCTCGATGTTATTGTGATCGCTGGGCAGCATTTTAATGAATGTCTCTACAGGATTTCATCTGGGGTGGCGGGTTTGGTTGTTTTGGGGATGCCGAGTTTGGACGACGCGAAATCGTCAACATTGTCCTTAATTCCGTCTTTGGTGTAGACGGTGACCATATAGGTGCTGTGTCCGAATTCGCTCTTGTCGCGTGTTGCCCAGGCCTGCCAGTAGGCGGCCCCACTTCGCCCTTCGATTTTTCCGACACGGCGGAGTTCTGTTCGCTTTAATTTCTGGTTGCTATAGATGGTTCGACCGTCCTCCTCGGTGAGCCCGCACTGTCCAAGCATCTTGTCGAGGACTTGGTTCATGTGGCGCTCATCGGTGTTTGGTGCGTAGTCGTAGGCGAGGGTGATGGAGTCGAGTGGCTGGTCGTCGATCAGATAGTTTAGCGCCTGAGGTTCAAGGCAGAAATGGGGGGGAGCATCCGTCGATCTGACCGAGCAGTGGCAACTTTGACTGCCAAAATCCGGTGGGAATTCTATCTTCGTAAAACACGCCGCGGCAGATAAAGGAGAGCGAGGTGGCACGCGAGCCGGCGTCGACCATCCCGCACAAATCGAAGGGCGAGGCGATACCGAGAGAAAAGGGCGTGATGACGATAAGGAAGAGCATCACGATGGGTACGGCGAGAATGGCGATGACGTTGCGACCGGTGGAATGAGACGGCTTCATATGATCTCCCCGAAACAAAAAGCTGTTGAGGATAGATAGAAATAGATAAATTCAGATAACAAATTAAGTTTAATCTCATGGCGTGAGATGGTCGACCGTTAGCGTCGAAACCCACCACAAAGGTGCCTGTCTCCTTTGTGGTGGTGGGGAGCGAGCGGCTTCTTTTGGTGATAGTGTTAGCTGACGGTATCATTAGGGCAAATGACGCAGATCTGCATTGCGAGGTGTTTTGCTGTGAGTCGCTCTGCCCGTATTGGATTGATTGCTCTGGCGCTTGCGATCGCCGTGGTTGGTGTGGGCGTTGTCGGTATGGCATTTCTGCCTGCTGCGGTGACGGAGCCGGTGGTTAAGCCTGTGACTCAATCAGTCGAACTTCTGACCGGCGACGAAAAACCCGAGACCATTACTGTTGATTTTGATGAGAAACCGGCAGCGCTGGGCATTAGCAATTATCCGCGCATTCAGCTTGGGGCCATGCGCTACACCATGGACGCGAGCCTAATCAGCAAAGCAACCGAGCTGCTCAAAGGCAAAACCTTTAAGCGTTGGTACGGATATGCGTCCTATCGGGCAAAAGCGAACGACATGGTTGGCGGATGCCACTCTTCCATCGAGCTGGATACCGCGAACGGCGCAAAGCTATGTGATGTCTCGTACGATCCGGGTTACGAGGGCAATGAGGGTCCGGGCATCTACATCATGGACGGCGATGTGGCCTATGTCATGGAGGGCGACCAGACCGAGCTCAACGAGTTTATGGGTCAGTGCATTCAGGATGCCTATGAACAGACCTGCTTGCCCGACCTGCAGGCTGCACGCGATAGTGGGTCTGCTCGTACATGGCTATTCGAGGATGAGATGCCCTGGAACGCCGAATCGGGAAGCACGGGCTCGTCAAAAGAGTAGAGAACGCGACCACCACAAAGGTGCCCCTTTGCGGTGGTTTTCAGTCTGTCTCGATCTGTAACATCTGGGCCGTTAAAAGTGGGCTTGGTGTTACAGATTTAGATTATCGATTCGGGTGTCTTCTGTTTATCTCGATCTGTAACAGATGGACCCTTATTTGCCGAGTAGTTGTTACAGATTTAGACAAACGGGCGCTGCCGATCATTTCATCTCGATCTGTAACATCTGGACCCAAAAACGGCTGCTAGATGTTACAGATCGAGACGGTTGGTCGTCGGGGATGCAGTGGGTCGGCGTCTCAGTACCCTATCCTTCAATCACTCAGAAAATCTTATATATAGAGACTTAGATTTGTGTATAAGATCGCGCAAAGCTGGCAACAATACTTCTCGAACAACGTGAAGCCGCCCCGTAGGGCGGCCGCCCCAAGAGAGGTGATTCCATGAGAATCGATAAGCTAGCAATGACGTCGCGCGAGGCGCTGCAGACCGCCATGAGCACGGCTGCCGACGCGCAGGCCGGCGCGGTAGAGCCGATTCACCTGCTGTCCGCCCTGCTCGGTGCCGGCGAGCGCAATATCTCCGTGATTATCGAGCGCATCGGTGCCGACCCGGCCCAGCTCGCACGCTCCACACAGGATGCCATCGACCGCGCGCCCAAGGTTTCGGGCGAGGGTCAGCAGATGGGCCTGTCCAACGAGCTCGTTCGCGTCATCGAGAAGGCTGAGAAGAAGGCCACCAAGATGGGCGACAGCTTTGTGGTGACCGAGCATCTGCTCATGGCGCTTGCCGAGGACAAGGGCGAGGCTGGCCGCGTGCTGCGCGACGCTGGCGTTACCAAGGAGCGCATCGAGCAGGTCTACGAGGAGCTACGTGGCGATGACCGCGTGACGTCTGCCGAGGACAAGACCCAGTTTGAGGCACTGGAGCAGTACGGTCGCAACATCTGCGACCTGGCCCGCGCCGGCAAGCTCGACCCGGTCATCGGCCGTACCGATGAGATTCGCCGTACCATCCAGGTCCTGTCCCGCCGCACCAAGAACAACCCCGTGCTCATCGGCGAGCCGGGCGTCGGCAAGACGGCCATCGTCGAGGGCATCGCCCAGCGTATCGTGGCCGGCGACGTGCCGAGCACCCTGCGCGACCGCGACCTCATCGAGCTCGACATGAGCGCGCTGGTCGCTGGCGCCAAGTATCGCGGCGAGTTCGAGGACCGCTTGAAGGCCGTGCTCAAGGAAGTGCAAAAATCGGAAGGTAAGGTCATCCTGTTCATCGATGAGCTCCACACCATCGTGGGCGCGGGTGCCACCGAGGGCTCCATGGACGCCGGCAACATCCTCAAGCCTGCGCTCGCCCGTGGCGACCTGCATGCGATCGGCGCGACCACGCTTGACGAATACCGTAAGTACATCGAGAAGGACGCGGCGCTCGCCCGTCGTTTCCAGACCGTTATGGTGAGCGAGCCTACCGTCGAGGACACCATCTCGATCCTGCGTGGCCTCAAGGAGAAGTACGAGATCTTCCACGGCGTGCATATCACCGATAGCGCGCTCGTGGCCGCCGCCGACCTCTCCGATCGCTACATCGCTGACCGTTTCCTGCCCGACAAGGCCATCGACCTGGTCGATGAGGCCGCAAGCCGCCTGCGCATGGAGCTCGACAGCATGCCGGTCGAGATCGACGCCACCACGCGTCAACTCACCCAGCTGCAGATCGAGGAACAAGCGCTCATGAAGGAGACCGATGACGCCTCCAAGGAGCGTCTGGAGGCCCTGCGTCAGGAGATCGCCGAGGTCCAGGAAAAGCTCAACGTGCAAAAGGCCGGCTGGCTCAACCAGAAGAACGCCATCGACCACGTGCAGGAGCTCAAGGGCCGGCTCGACGAGGCCAGAAGCGAAGAGGAGCGCGCGACGCGCAACGGCGACCTGGGCCGTGCGTCCGAGCTGCGCTTCTCCGTGATTCCGGGCCTGCAGCAGCAGATTCAGGATTCCGAGGCCGCGCTCGAGGCGCAAAAGCAGCAGGACGGCGAGGGCCTCAACGAACAGGTGACCTCCGATGAGATCGCCGAGGTCGTGAGCGCCTGGACAGGCGTGCCTGTGTCCAAGATGATGCAGGGCGAGCTCGACAAGTTGAAGGGCCTGGAGGGCGAGCTGCATAAGCGCGTCATCGGTCAGGACGAGGCCGTCTCCGCCGTTGCCGCGGCCGTGCGCCGCAGCCGTGCGGGCCTCTCCGACCCGGACAAGCCCATCGGCAGCTTCTTCTTCCTGGGCCCCACCGGCGTGGGCAAGACCGAGCTCGCCAAGGCGCTTGCCGAGTGCCTGTTCGACGACGAGCGCGCACTCGTTCGTATCGACATGTCCGAGTACATGGAGAAGTTCAGCGTCCAGCGTCTGATCGGTGCGCCCCCGGGATACGTGGGTTACGACGAGGGCGGCCAGCTCACCGAGGCCGTGCGCCGTCGTCCCTACTCCGTGATCTTGCTCGACGAGATGGAGAAGGCCCATCCGGATGTCTTTAACGTGCTGTTGCAGGTGCTCGACGACGGCCGTCTGACCGATGGCCAGGGTCGCCAGGTGTCCTTCAAGAACACGATTATCATCATGACGAGCAACGTGGGCTCCAAGGCCATCGCCGATCTGTCCGGTAAGGACGAGGAGGAGATGCGCCATCAGGTCGACGCGGCCATGGCTCAGACCTTCCGCCCCGAGTTCCTCAACCGTATCGATGACATCGTGGTGTTCCATCCGCTCGGTATGGCGCAGATCGAGAAGATCGTCGACATCCAGCTCGCCGACGTCCGCGCACGTCTGGCCAAGGAGCGCATGACGCTTGCCATCACCCCGGCGGCCAAGCAGCTGCTCGCCGTGGGCGGCTTGGACCCGGTCTTTGGCGCCCGTCCGCTCAAGCGTCTGGTTCAGCGCGAGGTCGTGGATGCCATCGCCGCCGCTATCATCGACGGCAGGGTGCGCGAGGGAGATCAGGTGACGGTCGATGCCGACAAGGACGGCGGCTTTACCGTCGTGTGCGACAACACGCCGTCTGCCACCTACGAGGTGCCTGAGGACAAGTAATCGGCGCGGGCGAGAATAATCGCTACGCAGCGAGAGGCGGCGAGTCGCGCCAAGCGGCCCGCCGCCTTTGTTTTGCGCGCCGTTTTCGACGTCGGATGCATTGTCGCTGCATGCCCCGAGTGCTTTTCGACGTTTGGGCGCGCGAAGACCCCTGAAATGGAGAAAAGTTGTGCTGTTCGACGACGCCGCGTGCGCCCCGATCTTCGACGGATTGACCGCTGCGCTAAAAGCCTCACCGCCCCTCACTCACTGGAATAATTCCAAAAAGTAGCCATGGCAACCCGCATGAAGTTAACCTTGTGTAACAATTAGCCATTACAGCTGGATGCTATGCCGCCGTTCCATCCAGCTGCCTTTCCGCGTGCAGGGAGAGCGGCTGAAAAGGAGTCATCGAGTACCATGGATGTCGATGAGGCAACGCTGGCTGTTCTCAAGAAGTCCCCGGTCTTTGCGGGCATAGATCCCGCCGAGCTGCCCGGCCTGCTGCGCGCCCTCGGCGCGTACACGCGTTCCTTCTCCAAGGGTGAGGCGGTCTTTCACAGCGGCGATAAGCTCAAGGCTGTGCCTGTGGTGCTCAAGGGTCGCACCGAGGCGCGTATGCTGGGCAAGGACGGCTCGCGTCAGATCATCTCGCGCTTCGAGGTGGGGGATTCCTTTGCCGAGGCGGTCCCCATGGCGGTGGGGACGGCGCCCGTTGAGGCGATCGCCCTTCAGGACTCCGTCATCCTCTTTCTTCCCGCCGAGGGGGTCAAGGGCAACGGTGACGGTGCACTGCTGCGGCTGTACGCCAACGTGATGGGCGAGATGTCCAAGAAGGTCAAGACGCTCACGGCCAAGCTCGCGCTGCTCTCCGAACCGCGCCTTCGCAAGCGCATCGCACTGTACCTGCGGCGCCTGCCGGAGGACAAGGACGGTTACGTGATTATTCCCTATAGCCGCAAGGCCTTGGCGGAGTACCTGGCGGTGAACGATAAGGCTCTGCTGCGCGAGCTCCGCCGCATGATCGAGGAGGGCGTGCTCGAGGGCGAGGGTCGGCGCCTCAAGCTGACGAGGCGCGGAGACCTCTAGAAAGCAATCCGAAAAATCTCAAAAAAGTTAGCCAATGGTAACCTTGGCAACCTTTTTTAAGTTTCTCTTATGAAACAATGCACGCCAAGAGATGAACAGAAGCATGCAGCGTTCAACTCCAAGCTTTACCGCAGTTCCCGATGAAGGGGGAGAGTACTATGGAGAAGGATTATTCGCGTCGAGATTTTCTGAAAGTGACGGGTGCTGCTGCGCTGGTCGTGGCGACGGCAGGTTGTGGCCTGGCGACGGTGCCCACGAGTGCGTTTGCCGATGCGAGCACAGATGGCACGTACACGGTCACTGCGAACGTGTACGTTGATAAGGCAGACACGCCTATCGGGCAGAACGCCTATGTCACTAACAATGGCAACCCTCCGCTCAATAAGCCTACGAGTCCCGTGTATAACAACGCGACACTTGTAATAAAAGACGGGAAAAAGCTGCTGACGGTCCCCATCGTTAACAATACGTTTGGCATTTTATCTATCGCTGATGCCTCGACGGATGGTGCGGTCTCGGTGGTCGGCACAACTGAAACGGCATGGAAGGCCCCGTTCCCATGGACCACACCTTATGCGAACCGGATCGCAACCATCACCTTTGATGTGACGAACTTTGCAGCGGGTACCTCGGTCGCAACGTTTTCCCCGTCGAAGGAGTTCGCGACGTTCCCGCTGTACAGGGGCGATAAAGCTTGGAACCTGCATCTTGTCGCAGATTTGAGTGCGGCACAGTAAGAGCTTTTGCACGAATCTTGGGGCGCAAAGCTAAAGGCCTCGGCTCAGCTTCGTTAGAGCCGGGGTCTTTTGGAGTAAGGGAGAAGAAATGGATAACAGGGCTACGCGATTGCTCCGCTATGGTTTGAGGCAGGCGGTGATACTCGTTGCCGCCCTCTCGATGGTGGGCTCCCAGCTGCCGATGACGGCGTTTGCCGAGGTGGCCCAGGAGGCCCAGGTTGCCTCTGAGCGGGCAAATTCCGACCAAGGCGTCACGGTCACGGATTCTGAGGCTGCGGCTACCACCGATAATACCGATACTGATTTGTCGGAGAATCATCCGGATGCCGATGCGGCGCAGCAAGTTCAGACGGACAAGCAAGAGGCCGATGAGAAAGCTGCTGCGGCAGAAGACGTTCCCTCGGCGGCGAAGGGGGAGCAGGAGAAGCAGGGTGCTTCGAGCGATGCGGAGAAAATGCAGGATTCCCAGTCTGCTGAGGAGGAGTCTGCAGCCGCCTCCCTCCTTGCCGCGTCTGATGAGGCTGACCCCGAGTCCTCGCGCATCTACTCGTCCGTGGACAAGCTCGTGCCGGGAACGTATAGCGTTCTGGCGAACATCTCCATGCGTGACCCCATTCCCGGCATGAATCTGCGAGCCTATGCCACAAATCCTCTTAATCCGGAAAGCATTAACGGTGCCGGCGGTATCCCCAATGTTCCCGTAAAAACTCGTAATGCCACGCTTGTCGTTGCTGCGGACGGCACGGTAACCGTTGTCGTCACCCTGCCCAACCCGGTTTTCACCTTTCAGAAGCTTGGTACGAGCGATGGGGCGAAGATTACGAATGTAACCACGAAGCCAATCGAGAAGAAGGACAACGACGACGACTACAACAAGAAGGTTGCCGATGCAGGCATTACAACGCGCATCGAACACATCACCTTCCAATTGGACAATCTGAGCGGTACCTACCATTTGACCGGAAATACCGAGTACGCAACTACGCTCAATAAATTCCTCAACAAGGATCTCGATTTGGACCTTGATCTCGCGAACGCCAAGAAGGAAGTCTCGGATGATTTTGCGAAGACGTTCAGCGATCAAGCGACTGGCGTGAAGCTCGATGTAAAGGCCAATGCAAGCTCGTCGGCGATAAATGAGCTGTCCGAGGCAACCCTTTCCGTCGCGTCGGTTACCAGCGGTCACGCATATGAAGCACTGAAGGTCTCTCTCGGTCAGAAGTATAAGACGGTTCCCGATTATGCGCTCTATACCATCGATTTGATGGCACAGGGGCCGCCATCGTACCAGATGACGCAATGGCCTTGACGTTGAAGCTGTCCAAGCAGCCTGCCGGATCCAAGGTGTTCCGTTTCGCCGGAAACAAATTGGAGGAAGTTGGCTCCGTTGCCGCTGACGGCACCCTGAGCGCCCCGGTTTCCGGTCTGGGTTCCTTTGTGATTGCGACTCCCAAGGACGAGGCAAATACGGGTGAGTGGGCCTGGACTTGGGATAGCCTGGACGCGGTCTCAGGTATCGGCATCTCGTACGAGACCGATGGAACGCTTGATGGTCCTTTTACGCAGCTGGGTACGCCCGAGCAGAGCGTTGAGATTATGAAGTGGTACTCAGGATATTTCAAGTTGAACACAAAGATATTGAACGACAGGGGATATACCGATCAGGTGCAATCTCTGGTGTCGAGTGAGTCTTCGTTTTCCTCGCCACAGGTGAAGGGTCTGTATAGTGCAGGGATAACGGTGCCCGAGTATGTTCCTGATGTTAATCCCTTCGATCCCGTGAGCGGATTCACCTTCTCTGATGAGCACATTGTGTTTGCCATGACGGTGCCTGCCTCCCAGGGAAGCGAGTTCTACCTGATAACGGGCACCAAAGGCTCGGGTGCCACCAAAGCAATCAAGCTCAAGGCATCGGTGGCGGACGGCAAGGCGTACGTTCGCCTGACAAAGGAGAATACCGGCACTGGCAACGTAACGAACTACCTGTTCAACTCCGCGTTGGATCTTGACGGAGGGACGATGCAGCCTGCCAGTGACGATACCCCCTGGGGCTACATTGCCGTGGTCAACGACGCTCCCAAACAGGTTGTCCAGCCGACGGCGGTGAAGGATCTCGTCTACACCGGAAAGGCCCAGATCGGCGTGACCGCGGGCGAGGGCTATACCGTTGGTGGCGTGGCTTCGTCAACCAACGCGGGAAGCTACAAAGCTATCGTTACCCTCAAGGACGGCTACGTCTGGAAGGATGGCACGAACAACCCCGTGATTATCGACTGGTCCATTGCTAAAGCCCCGCTTACGGCAGCCTTCAAGAACACGACGCTCAATGTGGGTGATGAGCTCAGTACCGGCCTTATGGATATTACGGGGTTTGTGAACGGCGAATCAATTATCTCGGTGAAACTGGCAGATACAACGTTCACCTTGCCAACGATGTCGGGTGGCGATACGTCGCAGGTGGGTACGTATACCGTGACCCCGACGGGCGGTACTGCTAAGAACTATGAGTTTGTGGGCGTACCGGGAGTGTTGACGGTCAAGAAGCCCGCAGCTTCCAAGGAACTCGCCCCCGGTACTTACCGGATTACCGCCAACCTCTCCATGCCGGGCAAGTACAATCCGTTGTTGCCGGGCACCACGGTGTATCCGACGAATCCGAATAACCCATTTGGACCCGTGATCGATTACAACGATCAAGCCGAGGTGTCGAACGATATTCCAATGACCCCTGTTTCCATGAATGCGACGCTCGTGGTGGCGAAAGATGGGACGCGCACGCTTGTCCTACCTGTTAAGAATCCCGTGTTCACGCTGCAGGAACTTGGTACGTCAAGCGAGCTCAAGGATATTTCGGTCACGCGCGTGCCGCCCAAGGATCCAGCAAACTGGAAATACGGGAAGTACGAAACACGGATCAGTCAGCTGACGATTAAGCTGACTGACGACTTGACAAGTGGGACGAAGGCATACTTCTTCAAGGGCTCAAAGATGTACGCAGTGCCCCTAGACCAGGATATTCAGCCGGCGGGTGATGTCGCCCTGCAGCTTGATGTTGCCTATAGCTCCGCCAAGAAGGTTTCTGACAGCACGACGGTTCCCGGCGGTAACGGCGGTTCCACGAACCCCGGAGGCAACGGGGGAGGGTCGGATCATAACAACTCCGGCAACGCCGGTGGTAACCAGAACAACAATCAAGGCAACCAGGGCACCTCGAACAACGGGGGCTCCACGGGCGGTAGCGGCACGGCGACCGGGCACCTTAAGGAGGGCACCTACACCGTGACGGCGAACATCTACGTGAGCCGTGCGAGCTCGGGCCTGCCGCTCTCACCGCACATCACGAGCGGCGTGTTCCCGCCCAAGGACCCGGTCACCAATAACGCCACGCTCAAGGTGGATGCCAACGGCCGCGCCGTGCTCTACCTGCCCATCAAGATCCAGTCGCGCATCATGACGGTGCAGAGCGTGAACGGGTTGAACGTCATCTCGAGCACAGGTGGCAACGCGCTCACCAGCGTGACCATCGACCTCGGCGTGCTTGAGAACCCCGGCTCCACCATCAAGAAGGGCTGCTCGGTGACCATCACCATGGGCTCACTCGCCTCGACCATCTCGGGCATCACCGGCCAGCACACCTGGGACGCCACCTTCGAGCTGAACCTCTCGGGGCTGCCGAGCTCCGGTGGCGGCTCGGTCCCGGCCGGCCTGCTCTCCAAGCTGCAGAACGCCGATTCCAACGTGACGGGCGTCACGACCAAGGAGGCCGAGCAGGCCGCCCTCGAGGCGCTCGAAGCCGAGGCGGCGGCTGCCGGCGAGGACGGCAAGAACAGTCCCGTGCAGAAACTTGCGGGCAAGAGCAGTGGCGAGAAGGCGCTCGAGACCAACCCGGTTGCCTTTGCGGCCGGCGTGGTGTTTGCCGGTGCGCTGGTTGGCGGCGGCTGCGTGTGCGGCGTGAACGCCTATCGCCGCCGCAAGCGCGAGGCAGAGCAGAGCAGTCGCACGGCCGAGAAGACCGAGGCTTAGTCACCGCACGGCATACAGGCAGGGCGGACGGGATGCTGGTCCCGTTCGCCCCTTTCAAACGTATTGGGGAGACGCATCCATGAACATCACTACCGATCTTTCGCGCCGTAGCTTTCTGGCGCTTGGCGGTTCTGCCCTCACGGTTCTGGCTGGCCTGGGCCTCGCCGGCTGCTCGGGCGGCTCGTCTACCGGCTCCGGTTCCGCTGCTGCCGGCTCGTCGCCCGCAGGCGTGACCTTCAAGTCTAAGACCGAGGATCGCGAGCTCAAGGGCTCGGCCGACGCCACCAAGGTGCGCGTGGGCCTCATCATGGGCCCGCCCTCCATGGGACTCTCGCAGTTCCTGCTGGCGGCTAAGAACAACAAGACCTTCAACGACTTCTCCTTCGAGCTGAACGGCGTGGACTACGTGGGCCTCTCGGCCAAGTTCAACCAAGGGGACTACGACATCTGCACCCTGCCCAGCAACATCGGCCCCATCCTCTTCAACAACGACGAGCTCAAGAACGACTACCAAGTCATTTCCATTGACAACCTGGGCGTGCTCTACGTGATGACCACCGATTCCTCCATCAAGACGCTCGACGACCTCAAGGGCAAGCAGGTGCTCGCCTACGGCCAGGGCGGCACGCCGGAGTACACCATCGAGGCGCTGCTCAAGAAGACAGGGCATGCTGGCGACTTCAACATCGTGTTCAAGAGCACGCCATTCGAGATCCTGAACCTCATTCAAGATCAGCCGAACGCCATCGCCATTCTGCCGCAGCCCTTCGTGGCGCTCGCCGAGACCATGGTGGACAAGCTCTACGTGCCCATCTCCATCACGGACGAGTGGAACAAGGCGTTCAAGAAGGAGGGATCGATGGCTGTTACCACCACGACCATCGTGAACAAGAAGTTCGCCGAGGAGCACGAGCAGGCCGTGGTGGAGTACCTGCAGATGGCGGGCAAGAGCGTGGAGTGGTCGCTCAAGAACATGAAGGCCGCCTCGCAGCTGCAGGAGGAGTTGGGGACCTTCCTCAACAACCAGGTTTCGCTTGCGGCTATGCCGCACATCGAGATGGTGAGCCTCACGGGCGAGCGTATGCGCACGGCGCTCTCCGGGTTCGTGAAGTGCCTCTACGACGCCAACCCCGATAGCGTGGGCGGCAAGATTCCCGGTGACGGCTTCTACTACCTGCCGCCCCAGGGGTATCTGGACGATTCGAACACGAGCGTCTCGGGCGAGGACGTGCCCACCGACGGCAGCGCGAGCGGGGACCTGCAGTGAGTGCCCAGGAGAGGGGTGCCGGCAAGGCAGGTGCCGTGGACGCGGGCATACCGGCGTCTGCGGCGGACGATGCCGCGCGCGGCGAGGCTTGGGCCGAGGCGGCGGGCGCTCCCGGGCGCGTTCTCACCCCGGCGCAGATCCACGACATGATGGGCGTGGACGAGGCGCGCGCCGCGCAGATGATCCAGATGGTGCGTCAGAACGGCTTGCCCGACGACCAGATGGCGTTCATGGTGCGCACCGCCGCGGGCAAGGGCGCCACGCCGGACAGAATCCTCGCGGTGATGCGGACCTTCGGGGCCGCGGACGAACGGGCTATCGGCGTGATGCGCACCTCCGGCGTGCTGGGTGACGAGGAGGCCAACGCCTTCCTCACGGGTGTGCGTGCGCTCGCCGTGGCGGCCACGGGCGCCGCGGATGACGAGGGCGCCGCTGCCGTCGCGCGGCGCGAGAAGTGCCTCGGCCTCCTCAAGCGGGCGGGCATCATCCTGTTCTGGTTCGCGGTGTGGGAGGTCGCCGACCGCCTCATTGGCAACCGCCTGGTGCTCGCCGGGCCCATCCGCACGCTCGAGGCGCTGGCCGCCCAAGTGGCGAAGCCCAACTTCTGGGTGATCAGCCTAGCGTCCACGGCGCGCATCGCCGTCGGCTTCCTCATGAGCTTCACGGCGGGCGTGCTGCTGGCGCTCGTGGCGTACCGCATGCGCATCGTGCGCGACTTCGTGGACCCCATTATCTCGCTGCTGCGGACGCTGCCCATCGTGAGCTTTATCATCATGCTGCTCATCTGGGTGGGGCCGCAGAACCTCACCATGTTCCTGGCGTTCTTCATCGTGCTGCCGCTCATCTACACCAACGTGCTCTCGGGCTTTGAGAGCGTGGATCCCCAGATGCTCGAGATGGCGCGGGTGTTCCGCCTCTCGCCGTGGCGCACGTTCATGTACGTGTACCGGCCCGCGGTGATGCCGTTTCTGGCTTCGAGCTGCAAGATCAGCCTGGGCATGAGCTGGAAGAGCGGCATCATGGCCGAGGTACTCGCCATGCCCGATCCGTCGATCGGCAAGCAGATGAACACGGCGCGCACCTTCTTGAACACGCCGGACCTCTTTGCCTGGACCGTGGTGGTGATGATCCTCTCGCTCGCGTTCGAGAAGCTGTTCATGCAGCTGGTGAAGCTTGCGGCGCGGCCGTGGGGCGGACCGTTGGGACGCGTCGGCACCGCGAAGGGCGGTGAGTGACGTGGAGTCGGTGGAAGACGTTCGCATCGAGGGGCTCCGTAAGAGCTTCGGCGACCTGGACGTACTGCACGGCGTGACCTTCACCCTAAGCGCGGGTGGCGTCTACTGCCTCATGGCGCCCTCGGGCAGCGGTAAGACAACGCTCTTTAAGGTGCTGCTGGGGCTCGACGCGGCGGATGCCGGCGTCGTGACGGGTATCGCGCCCGGGCAGATCGCGGCGATGTTTCAGGAGGAGCGCCTCTGCGAGGCGTTGACGCCCGTGGAGAACGTGCTGCTCGTGTGCCCGCGCGGGACGCGTCGGGCGCGGGTGCGTTCGCTGCTCTCGCGGATCCTGCCCAAGGACTCGCTCGACCGGCCCGTCTCGCAGCTCTCGGGTGGCATGCGGCGACGCGTGTCGCTCGCCCGCGCGGTGGCGTATCCCTCGCGGATGCTGCTGCTCGACGAGCCCTTCACCGGCCTCGACGCCGTGACCAAGGGGCGCGTCATCGAGTTTTTGCTGTCGGGGCGGCGCGGGCGCACGATGCTCGTCTCGACCCATGCCGAGGGCGATGTGGCGATGCTGGGCGGGGAGAAGATCGAGCTCGACCGCGTGCAGGACTAGAGGATTGACCACGGCGCCGCTGCGGGACCACTCCCGCTTGCGCCGAACCGATACCGAGATGAGGAGACAACTATGTTTGATAGCACCAAGACCATGCGTGAAATCGCGACCGAGGACCCCCTGTTCGCCGAATTCCTGGTGAGCAAGGGCTTCCCCTTCACCGTGGACAACCCCATCACCGAGCTCGTCACCTTTGACGACGTGGTGAACGTGCGGCAGCTCGACCGTGACGCCTTTCTGGCCGAATACGAGGGGTATCGCGCGGCGCGCGCGTAGGGCTTTGTGCACGGGAGAGGCGCCGAGAGGGGGCGGAGGGGTCTTCGTATGGCTATGACGCAGCACTACACGCTGGGAATCGATATGGGCGCGAGCTCGGTCAAGGTGGTCGCGCTCGGGACGGGCGCAGCCGCGGTGGAGGGCGCGGGTGCGGGGGGCGCGCCGGCCGTGCTTTGGAGCACGCGGCGGCCGCACTACGGTGATCCCGTCGCCTGCCTGCGCGACCTGCTCGCGGGCATGCCCGCGGCGCTGGCGCCCGAGGGCTGCGGAGGCATCGCGGCGACGGGCTCGGGGGCAGGTGCGCTCGCCGAGGCGGGTGCCGCGCTGCCCGTGCTCGAGGACGTGCCGGCCATTGCCTCCGGCGCACAGATCCTGGCGCCGGAGGCCCGCTCGGTCATCGAGATCGGCGGTCAGAACGCCTACTTCGTCTGCCGGCTCGCGGCGGCGGTGCCCGAGTTCGCCATGAACGAGAGCTGCGCCTCGGGTACCGGCTCGTTCTTCGAGGACCAGATGACCCGCCTGGGGCTCAGGATCGAGGACTTCTCTGCACTTGTGGGGCGCGCCGAGGGACATGAGGTTCCACGCATCTCGGGACGCTGCGCCGTCTTTGCCAAGACGGACATCATCCACCGCCAGCAGGAGGGCGTCCCCGTGGAGGACATTCTGCTCGGCCTCTGCTACGCCATGGTGAAGAGCTACAAGGCGCTCATCGTGCGCGGCCTGCCCGTGGAGGCGCCCGTGGCGCTCTCGGGCGGGGTGCTGCTGAACGCCGGCGTGGTGCGAGCCGTGCGCGAGGTCTTCAAGCTGGGCGAAGATGGGCTCATTGCACGCGAGGGGAACCTCTTCTTCCAGGCAGCGGGCGCGGCGCTCCATGCCTCGAAGCTCGCGGCGGCGGGCGGCGGGGCGGCGACCCTCGATGCCCTGCGCGGTGTGCTCGACCACCCGCGCTTCCAGGCGAGCGAGCTGCCCCGTTTGGCACCGTTGCCGGACGGCGGGTGCCGTCCCGGCGAGGGCTTCGCCGTGCTGTCGCGCGAGGATTGGGAGCGCGACCCCCTGACCGGCCGCATCCCGGTGTTTTTGGGAATCGACGTAGGGTCGACCTCGACGGACCTGGTCCTCCTCGACCCCCGTGGCCGCGTGCTCAATGCCCAGTACCTGCGCACTGGCGGCGACGCGCGCCGTGCCGTGCGCGAGGGGTTGGCAACGCTGGCCGCCCGCCTGGGTTCCGAGGTGCAGGTCCGCGCCGTGGCCACGACGGGCTCCGGCCGCAGCCTCATCGGCAAGCTCGTGGGCGCCGACGCCGTGGTGGACGAGATCACCTGCCAGGCTGCCGGCGCGGCACATGCCGACCCGCAGGTCGACACCGTCTTCGAGATCGGCGGACAGGATTCCAAGTTCATCGCGCTCACCGGCGGGCAGGTCTCCGACTTTCAGATGAACAAGGTTTGCGCTGCCGGAACGGGCAGCTTTATCGAGGAGCAGGCCGCTCGTCTCGCCATACCGCTCGCCGAGTACGGACCGCTCGCGCTTTCGAGCGAAGCACCGGTCGATCTGGGCGAGCGTTGCACGGTCTTCGTGGAGAGCGCCATTAGTGCGGCCCTCTCCGCCGGTGCCGCCAAGCGCGACGTAGCCGCCGGCCTTGCCCTCTCCATCGTGCGCAACTACCTGCACCGCGTGGTGGGCGGCAAGCGCGTGGGGTCGCATATCGTGCTGCAGGGCGGCGTCGCCTACAACCCCGCGATCGTGGAGGCGTTCCGGTCGTTCTACCCTGACGCGCTCACGGTGTCGCCCAACTTCGCCATCTCGGGTGCGGTGGGGGCGGCCCTCATGGCCGCCGATGCCGCCGCGAAGCCGGGTTTCGAGCTCACGGCGTTCAAGGGGTTCGATCTTTCCGGCACGACAGCCGCGGGGCGCGGCGTGGACGAGCACGCAGTCGCACTCAACCGTGCGTTCTACAAAAAGACCGAGGAGCTCTTTCTCGAGGGCTACACGGGCAAGATCGACCCGGCCAAGAAGACCGTGGGCATCCCGCGCTGCCTCATGTTGCACCGCCTGTTCCCGCTCGCCAACGCCTACTTCTCCCGCTTGGGCTACAACGTGCTGCTCTCGCCCGATACCACCGAGGAGCAGGTCCGCCTGGCACAGGAGAACGCGCGCGGTGAGACCTGCTATCCCGTGAAGCTCATCTACGGGCACATGGCGTGGCTCGCGGAGCGCGAACCCGACTACATCTTCATGCCGAGCCTGCACACTATCCGGCACGCGAGCTCGCGTGTGGCGCACAACTACGCATGCCCTTATATGCAGACGGCGCCGCGCTTGGTGGCGGACGCCCTCTGCCTGGAGCGGCGCGGCATCGAGCTACTGAACCCCCTGCTCGACATGGATTTTGGCCAGGAGGCCATGGCGCAGGCGCTGCTGGGGTTGGGCGAGCGGCTGGGCCATGCGCGCCAGGAGGCGGCCGTGGCCATGATGGCGGGCGGCTTTGCCGTCACGTCCTTTGGTGAGAAGACCGAGGCGCTGGGCGACGAGCTCTTGGGTTCGCTCGCGCCGGGGGAGCGCGTGCTCGTGCTCATCACGCGCAACTACGGTATCTCCGATGGTGCCCTCAACATGGGAATCCCCGAGATTCTGCTGGACCGTGGACAGAAGGTCATCACGCTCGGGCACCTGCACGCGCATGATATCGATGTCTCGGCTGACCACCCCGGCATCTGCTGGCCGTTTGGGCAGCACATCCTCTCGGGCGCCAAGATGGTGCGGCGCGATTCGCGGCTCTTCGCGGTGTACCTCACCAACCACGGCTGCGGTCCCGACACCATGCTCGACAAGCTCTTCGCCGAGGAGATGGGTGAGAAGCCCTACCTCACGATCGAGTGCGATGAGCACTTCAGCCGCGTGGGCGTGATCACGCGCGTGGAGGCGTTCCTGAACGCGCTGGCGCATCTCTCTGAGGAGGACGCGGTGCGGGTGAGCTCGCCTGCGGGTGTTGGCGCGGCCGCGGCCGTGGCCGATGCTGTGTCTAGGCCGTCGTGCGTGCACCGGGATGCGGCTGGCGGGGTCGCGTGCGCGGCGGGCGCCGCCGGTGCCGACTGCGCCGCCCCCTCGATGGCGCTCTCCGTCATACCCGAGGGTGGCGAGGCGCTCGATCCCGCGGTACCCGTGGCGGTGCCCAGGGTGGGCGCGTACGGCGACCTCGCGGCCGCATGGCTGCGCGCGCGGGGCTTCGACGCCCGTGCGATCCCGCTCGACGCCGTGGCACTCGAGGCCGGGCGTACGGCGACGTCCACCAAGGAGTATGGCTCGTTCACGGCGTTCCTGGGCGCGGCGCTCGTGGCGGAGCAGGTCGCCGGCCCGGGGCCGCTCTCGCTGGCATTGCCTGCCACCTGCGGCGCCGAGGCCGATAACCAATATGACCGCGTGGTCCGCGCGGTGCTGCGCCAGCGCGGCCACGGTGACGTGGCAATCGCCGCACCGCGTTTCGAGGTCCTTCCCTGGGAGCTTAACCGCCGGCTGGGCGCGGGGCGGCTTCCGAGCTCTTCGGCGTGCTACTTGCGGGCGATGCCGCCAATGCGCTGCCGGTGTCGAGGCGGGCTGGTTTCGTGCGCGCCTGCGTGGAGCAGCTTGTCGCCGGGGGCGCTTCCTCGCTGGACGTGCCGCGGATCGCGCGGCTCGTCGCGGAGTTCGCAGGGGGCGATGCCCCCGATGCTGTCAGGCGGCTCGCCTTGGTGGGGGAGTGGCCCTGGGTCTATGTCGACGAGCTTACGGGTGAGCTGTGGGACGAGGTCGCGCAGCGCGGCTATCGGCTCGCGCGCATGCCGCTCTCGGAGTTCTTCTGGATGATGTGGCAAGACGAGTGGGAGCAGGACTCTTCGCAGGGGTCTCGCAGCGGGGTGAAGGGCATGCCCTGGGAGCCGGGGACGCGGGCGGGTGTCGCCGCGGCCCCTGCCTCTATACCTTCCGATGCCGTGTCCGCCGTCGAAGTGCCGGCCGATCCCTTTGCTGTCCCGGCGGACGAGTTGGCGGACCGCGCGTCTTTGCTCGATGCCTTTCGCTGCCAGATGGCTGCGCTCTCGGCCGCCCTTGAGAATGTGCTCGGCGCGGGTTCGAGCTCGTTCGCCGTGAATCCGGGCGAGCTCATTGCCGCGGCGGATGCAGGCATCCCGCGCTTCCGCGGAGCCGGTGCGCGGTATCGCTTCGCTAAGGTCGCGCTTGAACGTCTGCGTTCGGCGGGCGTGGTGACGGTGGCGTCGATGTACGAGAACGTCGACACCATCCTGCGGCTCAAGGCCGATAACGACGAGGCGCGGGAGGACATCGAGCGCGGTGGGGCCGCCAGCGCGCCGGTGCTGCGCCTCGCGTTCGACGGCACGCTCGACACTTCGAACATCGAGAAACTTCGTTCGTACCTTTACTATATATAGGTGCCATCTTAGAAAGGAGGCCCCATGGGGCTACGAAACCTGCCGACCGACGTCGCGCGCCCGCTGACGTCACTCATCGACGACGCCGAGCCCGGTCGTGTCTCGAGCCGCTCGCTCACGCGGCTCTCAGACGTATGCCAGATCATGCTGCTGTCCTTTGCGGCGGGGGAGAGCGTCTCGGACGAGGAGTACCCGGCGGACACCATGTACTACCTGCTTGAAGGCTGCGCGGGCATCACTTTCGCGCAGGAGGGGCGCGCGCCCGTGCCACTTGCCGCCGGCGAGGTGCTCCTCGTGCCCGCAGGTGTGCGGCATGCCGTGGAGCCTGCGGGTGCCATCAAGCTGCTGCAGCTATCCTTATAAGGGGACGTCTATCAAAAGAAAGCCATCGCAGAAAGGAACAACCATGGCAGAGCTCATCAAGAACATCGAGAAGGAGACTGTCTTCAAGCTGGCCGAGCAGGTGAAGCTCGAAGGCGGCAAGGTCAACAGCCTCACCCTCGCGCAGGCGCCGGCCACCAAAATCACCGTTTTCGCCATCGACGCCGACGAGGGCATGTCCAGCCATGCGGCGCCCGGCGACGCGCTCATCACGGTACTCGAGGGTACTGGCGAAATTACGGTCAACAGCGTCCCGCATCAGCTGGGGGCGGGCGAGAGCATCGTCATGCCCGCCGGCGCGCCGCACGCGGTGCGTGGCATCACCCCGTTCAAAATGCTGCTCGTGGTGGTATTGGCTGCGTAGGACGGCCGACGGGGAACGAAAAGGCGGCGCGACCACGCTCGACGAGATGGAGAAGGCTCACTTTGAGCCGAACGCCAAGGGCGGCGGATCCAAATTGGGTCCGCCGCCCTTTTTCGTGCGACAATCGATGAAGTTGAACGTGACCACATGGCAAGGAGCTATTCAGATGAAAGACGAGAACGAGACGAATGCACCGGTAGCCGACGCCGCGCCTGCCGCACCCAAGCCTGCGCCTAAGCCCGCGTCCAAGCCGCGCGACCCTTACATTCGCGCCGAGAACGAGGACGATGACGGCTACGATCCCTACAGTGATCGCCGTCCCGAGCGCGAGCCGATGTTCGAGGCCGACCCCTGGCGTTAGACTTTAGGCATTAATTCAGACGGCATATTCTAGGCGGACTCCCCGTCCCGTGAGAGGTGGTTGCGGCCGCAGAGGCGGACTGTCAAGATCTGGAACGGAGCTGGGTCCGGAGTTGGGTCTGTACGGCATGTGGTGGGCAGGGCGGTGTGGGGCAAAGGAATGGAGTGCAACAAGACGTTGAAGGGCGCGTCATGCAAAGAAGCTGAATCGTCTGTACGGTAACGGGATGTGGTCTCTGCCTTTGCATGTACGACCCAACCGTCGGGAGAGCGCCCGTGATCCCGAGGGATCAGACTAAAAGCCAGAGAAACTTATGGTCAACAAAGCCATAGACGAGGATCGTGTCCCCAAAGTTGGTGTAAGCGTCACTTCGTCTGACCGCTGGAAAAAGCGGCCATCTCCTAGAATCTTTTATTGCGAAGTAAAGGATTCGAAGAAAGGACGATGGCCACCATGGAAAGTTTAGAGTAGCAGGCGGGCATCACGGGCGAGATACCCAGATTCGACGACGGCATGGTGAACATGGCCGAGCTCATAAGGGCGATGGCCGAGTCGCTCGTCAACGAGATCATGGGCGCCCGGGCCGACGAGGCATGCGAGGCCGGCAACCAGAGGAACAGCTACCGCGAGCGTCGCTCGCCGCTAGCGTCGGCGCCATCAACCTCAGGATCCCGAAGCTGCGCGCGGCGATCGCCGCCGTGCCCGGCATCCTGAAGGCCGTCTTCGCCGAGCGCGACCCCGAACTCGTGCGCGAGCCGTACCAGCTGGCCACCGGGCGGATAGAGGGCTTCTGCCCCAAGGCGGCCGAGGTGCTCGAGGAGGCGGAGGCCGGCGCGCCGGCCTACCTCGACTTCCCCTACGGGCACCGCGTGAGGCTTCGCGCCGACAACGTGCAGGGGCGCACCGACCGCGAGCTCAGGCGCCGCGGCCGCGTGGTGCAGGTGTTCCCCAGCAGGAAGTCGCCCATCAGGATGATGGGGGCGGTGTTCGCCGAGATGGACGAGGACTGGGCCGGCCGCCGCCGGCTCGACGACGACTCCATCGGCAGGGCCGTGGAGGGCGCCGAGGTCAACGCGCCCGCGCCCGCCTACGGGGGGCACCGCCGCGGAGCACGCTGCCGGGATCATCGCGCTCGTCGCGGCCGACAGCCCCGTTCCCGGCGGGAAGGCGGCCTGACATGAGCTAGAATGGCGGCATTCTAGGCGATTCTCGGCTCCTCGGGCAGCCTGCGGCTACCCTCGAGAACCGAGTTTTACACCAACACTGATAACCATATGCATCCGATTGGCGTCGGCCGGTGGAGAACGACGTGGCGCGGAACGCGTGGAAGCAGGGCGTCGATGGTTCCGGCATCAAGATTGCCGTGCTCGACGATTAACCGATCGGAGACTATCCGGGGCTAGTGGATGCCGATATCACGCATCAGGTGGGCAGCTTCCGGGAATGGGATTCCGAGTAGAGGGCGAAGACCCGGTGCATCATCAACGGGAAGCCGATGATTGCTACTCTCCGGAGAAGCGAGGATAGTTGGCAGTATCCACCGGCACCAGTCTCGTATACGAGGCCACCTATGCCGCAGCAGCCCGCGCAGAGGTATCCGCCGGTTCCCGCACCCCTCGCATGGTCGTCATTCACGGTAGGAAGAACACGGAAAGGGAATAAACAATGGCCGAGGCCTGATCCGATGAGAATGGTGATTTGGATACAATTGGGTTCTTACCATTGTCTATGGAACCGGAGGTCGTGCGATGGGCTATCTGGCATATATGCGGGCGAACCGTCCGGGCTGGAGTAGGATGCATTGGAGGAGCCGCAGCCGGGATGCGAGCATCGATCATTTCGGCGCCAAACACGAGGCATTCGACCTGCCGATTCCATTGCTGCACACATGCGCGTCCAGTTATGCGTTCAATAATCATTCGGCAAGTACTGTGTCTTGCCGGTATTGCGCTCCGGTGCGGCCATTCCCCAGACAGATCGGCGACAAGGGGGACAGCAGCAGGCGTATGGACGTCAGCGTTTTGCGCGCCCCGTTCCCCATCACCGAAGACACCGGCCTCACATCGTTCTCCACATGCTCGCTTGGTCATATCGACGACCCATCGTTCATGCCGCCCTACAACGGCAATCCGTCGCAGGCGATGGTGCGGCTGATGAACTCTTTCCGCATGAAGCCGGGTTGGATCGTATGGAACGGGTGTCTGCATGTGTGGGTGAACTCCCTGTGCTGGAAACAACTGCCGGATGCGAACGATGATTTCCGTTACGCCATAGGCGGCGTGCCTGCGACGTTGGAGCTTGAACTGTTCAAGGCATATCGCGTGTATTACGAGCAGTTGCGGTGTGAGCTGCCGTATCCGTATGCGGGACCCGTCTCGTGGCCGGATCAGTGCGATCCGCGGTTCCCTTTGCCGTCCGATCCGCGCTATGGTGCATATACGTAGCGGGAGCGCATATAAGCAATATCCATGGCGAGAACTTGCTGAGAAAAATATGATGACCAATCCGATGATGAATTCCCGGTCTGTATGGGCAGTATCCGAGCAAAACATACGGGCCACAACCGAAATGGAACATGATGGCGATCATCGGCTTCGTCGCCTCGTTCCTCATCGGCCCGGTCGGTCTCATCCTCTGGCTCGTATGGAAAGACCAATGAGTTGGGCGGGTAGACGACGGCTGGCGGCATGCGCCGCGGCGATGGCGACGCTCGTCGCCATCGCCGCGGGACTCACCGGATGCACTCAACCCGTATGGTTCACGCATCACGCCGATGCGGATACGAACGGGCCGAGCGCCGGCGGTACCGGAAATGGGACGTTTTCGGACTGGCCGCCATACGCGAAGAAAAGATACGACATGGATGTCACACCCACAGCGAGGCAGATCTCGATAGCGAAGGCGCTGCTGAACGATCGACAGGAGCGGGACGCGAACGTCGCCGGTATGAAGGATGGTTGGCCCGACTCGCAACTGTTCCGTCTGGTCACGCTGGCGGAGACGCTGCTTGACCGGATGTCGGAGCGGTATGGTGTGGAATTCCGTGCATCAGAAGGATTCCACCGTCCGGAACTACTTGACCCGACATGGTGGATCAACGTGACGCCCGCATCGGGGCCGTTGCAAGGCGACGTGTTCGAAGTGGATTATATGGAAGGCGATGGTGCCGACGGGAACGATCTCGGTCCGTATGTCGCGGACACGTATTTCACGGCGCTGCGCCGGGACGAATACAACGGTCATCTCACGGAACGGATCGACCGGTTCCTTGCGGCGCATCCCGATCTCGACTGCGTTTACCGGATTAGCAGCCCCACCGGTCCGAAGAATGAGACCCAATGGCGGTTGTCGCCGTCCGCCGCCGTCGACGATCTCGCCTCGTATTTCGTTGGCAGCATGGAGATCTACATCTCCCCGGAAACCGTGACGGACCGTGAGCGATTTGCCGCATTCGCATCGGCGTTCATCACCGCCATGCGGAAAGACGGGCTGGACGTTCACTACGAGATCGTGCAGATCACACGCATCGACGGCGCCGAATTTACCATCGGGGCCGCACGGGACGCTATGCGCCATTCGACGGAGACGCCCGCGTGGGACTCCTGGTATACGGGAGGATTCACCGCCAGCGCGGACGCCTCAGCCCCCGAGATCATCAAGGATGGTGAATAATCATGGCCGTGGACGCGCGTGACCTCGCCGTACTGACGCATCTGACCTATCTCGATCCCGGCAACTCGTTCATCAACGACAAGGACCTCGGTTCCGAATCACCATAGTCGTCGAAGAACATCGACAACGACATCGCCAAACCGTTGTCGAAGATCCTCATCGGATACGATTCGAGTCTCAAACGCAAAGGCGACGACTCCGATACCGACAGGACCACGGGATCAGAATGGGCGCGTTCGGTCAGCAACGCCCGCACCGATTTGGATCCGAAACGGCTGATACTGGTGGACGCGATGGGCAACGGGTCGTCCCACCATCATCGTGACCATGGCGTTCCGTCGTCTCCTGCATGAGTAGAACAACGCGTTCTTCACGTCGAAGTACGGGGCGGGCGATGAGGTTCCTCCGTAATGAATCACTCCGATGGGAACGAAGTCACGCCAACGCCCAGCGTCCACGCGGGAATCGCTGCGGCGGTTCCCGTCACTGGCATCCGAATTCCATCCGAGCGTTCGGCCAACGATCTCGTATATGGTCTTGACGTCGCCGCTGTCGGGTCCGTCCACGGCGATCACGCGATGGCCGTTCATGTCCTGCGACGTGAGATTACCTGATGTGATCTGGGTGGCGAGTCCTTCGCGGATCACCGCCGCTATGCGCTTCACCGTCTCCGCCGGCCAATCATTGCAATCATCGTCTATTCCCTCCCCTGTTCAATGCACCGTGACGCTCTCGATGATCGCATGGATCCGCTTGAGGCCATCCATCGCGGTCGGACCGGTCTCCGTCCAACAATGAGCCGATGTCGTGAGTCTGGCGGCGAGTCGACGGCATGCACGTGCTCGGGGTCATTCCAGTCGACCTTGGTGGGTGCGTCGGACGGGGGCTGTGGTTTTGTCAACCAGTGGCTCTGCTTATTTTCAGTGTATTCTCTCTTGATGCTTTGTGGTTCTATTAATCAAGTTGCGCGCAATCTTGCTCTCTCGTTAATCAAGAATCAATATAATCTTGATTAGTAAAAGAGCAAGATTGGAGAATCATGGCATTCAACGACTTGGTGGCCCAAAAAATAAAGGACTTTGAGCAACAGGGAGTTCCGCAGGTCTTTGAGCGAGACCTTGATCTGGGAAACCCACAGGAGCCAAAGCGCGACAATATCGTACATGTGATTGTGGGAACCCGTCGTTGTGGAAAGACGTATCGCCTGTACCAGGAGATGCGGCGGCTTCAGGATCAAGGCATCGAGCTTGACCGGATGCTATATTTCAATTTTGAGGACGAGCGCTTGCGGCCGTATGAGCCATCGCTGCTCGCGGATGTACTCGATACGTTCCATGCGCTATATCCTGCTGCTCGAGGCGAGGGCGCTTACATTTTCTTTGACGAGATCCAGGAAATTCCCGAATGGGGTGCGTTTCTGCGGCGTGTAGTCGATACGGAGAAAGCGACCGTTTATGTGACGGGATCCTCTTCTAAGATGCTGTCCTCAGAACTTAAGAGCGAGTTCAGGGGTCGTTCTCTTATACGAGAGCTTTTTCCGTTGAGTTTTTCGGAATACGTTCGATATAAGACGGGGAGCGTTTTCGAGCCAGATGCGACCTTTTCCCCAAGCGATGCGGCGCTGCTTCGACATCATCTGATCGGATATCTTGAACGAGGGGGATTCATCGCGACACTTGAGCAGACGCCCGCAGACGCGATTCAGCTGCTACAGGAATATGCTTCGCGAACGGTCGCCATGGACGTCGTTGAACGTTACGACGTCAAGAACCCTCGCCTGGCATCTCTGTTCCTGACGCGGTGTATGGCATCTTCGGGACGAGAGCTGTCGGTGAACAAAGTGTACAACGAGTTCAAGAGCAGACAGATACCCGTCAGCCGTAATTCGCTCAGCGATTTACTCGAGTATTACGAGGATGCCTACCTGTTGTTTTCGGTGCCGGAGTTCACACGTTCACTTGCAAATAATACGCGGTCTGCGTCTAAAGTCTACGCTGTCGATCCCGCGATGTTCGGAGCGTTCTCTCCCGCATCGGCATTGGACCAAGGCCAGAGACTCGAGACCGCAGTGTTCAACGCGCTAAGAAGAAGGACTCCCGCGGTGAGGATCGGATCGGTCTGCCGCCTGCTGATCAAAGAGAAGAGCAAAAGCCATGAGGTGGACTTTGTGGCTGGGGACGCACTTCTCATGCGGGCTTATAGCCTGATTCAGGTGAGTGTGGATATGGCAAGTGAGAAAACGCGCGAGCGCGAAATTGCCGCGCTTGATGCCTCGATGGCCCAGTTCGATCTTGGCGAGTCGGCAATCGTTACCATGGATGAGCAGGCCGATATTCCATGCGAGCACGGTGTGGTACACGTTGTTCCCGCATGGAAGTGGCTCCTTGCCTAATCATCTACGGATCTGTGGGGCCAGGACCTCCTGGCCCCTTTATCACGGTTGGGGAGCACCATGATGCGCCCGGCTAGTCTTGGGCTTTGATGCTCGGCATCAGAATCTGGGCGAGGTAGTCGCATTCGAGCTTGGTGGCGGCGTCGGCCTTGCCGTCTTTGCCGACCAGCACGTTCTTGATCTGGCTATAGGTGTAGCGGTTGCCGGTCGTGAGCTCGACAAGCTCAATCGCCGTATCCATGGGGTAGGTCGACACGGGGCTCTGCGTGCGCCCGTTGATGGTTTGCGGGATCACATACGGATAGACAGGACCGCTCGCATAGACGGTGTAGCCGTTGCCTAGGCTGACCGTGCCCAAAACCGTATCGCCGTCGTCGGGGGTAAAGGTCTCGCCGTCGCGCACCGCGACGAGCGTCACAATCGGCGTATCGCTGTCGCCGGCAAGATAGATGCACAGCGTGCTGCCGTTTTGCCAAGTCGCGACTTTGCCGTACCACTCAACGGGAATATCGAGCTGATACAGGTCCGTTGCTTTATGTCGAGCATCGGCGTCGCGGGCCGCCTGCGCCTTGCGGGAGCTCACGGCGTTGGTTGCGGCGTCGCGTCGCGCGGTTGCCGCCTGCTGGAGTACCTTTGCGACCGCGGCGGAATTCACCCCGCCTTCCTCGGCATACTTGGCGGCGGTATCGATCTGGTCGTCAGTTACCGTGTCGGCCGAAGGCACCTTGAGCTTAAAGGTGGCCTGGGCACTCAAATCCTGCCCATCGCTCTTAATGGTGACCTGCGCCTTGGTAGTCGGGACAGTGTAGATGGTGCCGTCTTCCGCGATGGGGGATCCAGCAATGGAGAGCGTGTAATCGCCGGGCAGCAGCTTAATGCCGCGACCATGCTCGTCAACGTAGAGCGTTTCGCTCACGGAAGAACCGTCGGAATCCTGCCCGCTCACCTGTACGGGAATCTTGGAGCCGGTTGAGCAGTCGAGCCCTGCGGCATGCACGCCAATCTGCACCGACATCATCGTGTGTGCACTGGCGGCGACAGCGGCAGCCTGCTCTTGCTGATATCCGTTCCAGGCAGCATAGCCTGCGCCGCCGGCGACGAGCGCGACGGCCACAACGCCGGCAACCATCAGGTTGCGGCGCTTGGGCGGCATCTTACGATGACGAACCTCGGCTTCGCGTGCCGAAGGAACGGACGGTAGGGGAATATCGCCCATGGCGATGGTCTCGTCCACGGCAGGCGCGGAGCCCAGGCCGGGAAGCTCGCGGGTCAGCGAATCTTCGGCCGGCAAGCTGTCGAGCAAGATGGTTTCCTCGCTCGTGTCGGATTCGGGCTGGTCGTCGGCCTCGCATTCGGATTCCTCGTGCCCCGCCTCGTCCTCGGTGGGCGCAGCGCCATCGTCTTTTGCATCCTGATCATCGGGCTGCGCCTCGATTTCCGGCTCATCCCGCACATCAACGCTCGAATCGTCAAACGCAATCTCGGCCAGTGCGATCTGGTCTAGGCTCTCCAGGGCCTCGGCACACGCTTCTGCATCTTGGGCCGCATCCTCTTGGCCCATCGTCTCATCTTTCATATATCCCCCAAGCTCAATATCGGCTCAACACTGTACCCAAAAATGGAGCCATATAAAGCGCGTATGAAATATAAGATTTGATTTAACCTGAGCGCATCGTTCGGCCGCATCCTCGCGGCAGCAAAAGGCCCCCGGAACGCGAACGAATCACATTCCGGGGGCTCTGCAATGCGTTGAGTTGCGCGGAGCCGGCTATGCTGCTTCGCGCTCAAGCGATGTCTGCGCCAGGCACGTTACTCGGCGTGCGCGTAATCAACCTTGGCGCGGCGGGCAGTGGCCTTCTCCCAATCGCTGGTGCCCTCAAAGACATCCTGCTTGTAGGGATTGCGGCCGAGCTTCTTGGCACGGTAGGCGACGTAGATGATCGCGGCGACGTTGGCGACCAGCGCGGCGACCGAGACCGCGGTGGCGGCGCCGGGATCGAGCGTGGAGTGCGTCACAAAGATGGACTCCTCCTGGAAGTACGGGAACACCTGGGCAAACATGCACCAAATGGCCAGCGTAAAGGCGCGGTTCTGAATCCAGCCGCCCTTGTTCCAGATAAAGGCGGCGACGGTGGGCGCCAGCAGCAGCGCAAAGCCGCAGAACCAGGAGTGGGTGGGCAGGCAGTTGTAGGTGTAGCAGAAGTTCCAGATATCGTAGGCGATGATGTAGACCCAGGTCATGTCGGGCCACAGCATGTCGGTCTTGTCCTCGGAGGCGTAGACGCTCCACCAACCGGTCATGCAGAAGATGTTGATGAGACCGGCGATGCCGTTGAACACGTTGTTCCAGCCGGCCAGCTGCGTAGCACCTTCGGAGGTGACCCAAGTGGACTGGCCCAGGACAAAGAAGTGATAGGCGCTCTCGAAGTCGGACACGACGGCGATCAAGATGTTGATGGCGACGATCACAAACGGCCACGCGCGGAACCAATGCGCCTTGCCGATCTTTCCCCACTGGTACTTAATGGCGATGAAGCCCCAGCAACCGGCCAGCGCCGCGTATACCTTGGCGTAGTGGAACCAGCTGTTCTGGTACACATGGGTGGGGTTGGTGAGTGCCCACTCGGCACCCTGCGAAACGCCGATGGCGATGGCGACGCAGTAGATGGTCATGGCCAGCGGAGCCACGCCAAAGATGATGGCCGCGCCGAGCTTGGTGCGGCGGCCGACCTCGTTGAGCACGATCAGGCCAATAAAGACCATGGCCCAGCCGGCCCAGTGGATAAGGGTATCGCTACCCCAAACATCGAACAGCATGCTGCTCTCCTTTCACACGGCCGCGGCCCCTCTTCTGATCGCGGACAGTTTGGCCAAATGTCGTCAGTTCTGGGGCTTGCGCTCCGGATACTTGGCGGTATAGCCCTCGATGTGGAGCGTCGAGGCGATGATTTCCTTGACCGTCTCGTCGGGCGCATCGGGGTGCGTGCGGATATACATCAAAAGACCCATGATGAGGGTGTAGAACGTTTCGTAGACATGGTCGATGCGCAGCTCGTGATGGGCGACAAAATCAACCACGGTGGTGTCGCAGATGTACTGAGCCACGCGCTGAACCACGTTGTGCAAAAAGCCGCCGTAGAGTGCGCCGCTGCTTGAGGTAAGCGTACTCGGCAGCTCGTGGCCGCTGGCGACCAGGCGCTTAAAGAGCGGGGCGACGGTGTCGAGTGCGCCCTCGATATCACCGACGGTGCGGCCGGCGTTCCACTGCTCGAGTTCGGAGATAAAACCGTCGATCGCCTCGTCCATAACAGCGGTGACAGCGGCGTCCATGTCGGCAAAGTAGTGGTAGAACAGCGATCGCGTGCAGCCGGCTCGCTTGGTCACGGCCGATACCGATAGGTGGGACACGCCCAGCTCGGAACTTACGGCGCGCACGGCGGCGAGGATCTCGCGACGGCGTTCGTCGCCCGTCAGGCGCTTTGCCGCGCTATCGGATGCGGGGACGGCATCGACCACAGAGGTATCTGCTGTGTTGTTGCTCATGTTTTGCCGCCTTTCATCCTCTTTTGCCTGACCGTTCGCCTAACAGTCTTGAATATTGTTGACGGTTCGTCAATACTATTTTTGACACAATGTCAACAATGGCGGGTGAACGGCATGGGGGTATGCCCGGCCTGCAAAAAAAGAGGGGCGCTGCGGCCTCGTCGGCCTGCGGCAAGAGAAGGGACAACCATGATTCTCAGCGGACCGGGAATTAGCTACACCGAGCCCGATATCGGTTCGGAGTTCGTGCCGCCGCTGCCGGAGCATCCGCGCGAGGCAATCGTCAAGCTGTGCGAGCACTGCACCAACCGCCTGCTGCATCGCGACGAGCTGCTGGGCTACGAGTACTGGTCGTTTGCCGAGGCCGCGACCGACGAACAGGCCGAAGTGCTCTGCAAGATGAAGATGCGCCGTCCCTATACGCTGCCCGAGATGGTCAAGCTCACCGGCATGCCCGAGACCGATATCGAAAAGATGCTCGACGATATGAGCTACACGGGTCTGCTCGAGTACAACTGGGAAAATCCCGAGCGCGCCAAGCAGTGGGTGCTGCCCATGCTGGTACCGGGTTCCGCCGAGTTCCTCAACATGCGCGTGAGCCAGCTCGAAGAGCACCCGGTCTACGCCAAGTTCTTTGAGCAGGCGTCCAAGGGACCGCTGTCCAAGGCCACACCGATGGTGCCGCCCGGAGGCGCCGGTATCGGCATGCACGTCATTCCGGTCGAGAAGGCCATTGACGCCGCGAGCACCTCGGTGCCGATCGAGCATATCGAGCATTGGCTCGACAAATACGAGGGTAAGTATGCCGCCAGCACCTGCAGCTGCCGCGCGAGCCGTCGCGTGATGGGCGAGGGTTGCGCCGACGACCCCGCCGACTGGTGCATTGCCGTGGGCGATATGGCCGACTACGTGGTCGAGACCGACCGCGGCCACTATGTGACGCGCGAGGAGGTCTACGACATTTTGCGCCAGGCCGAGGACAACGGCTTTGTGCACCAGATCACCAATATCGACGGCGAGAACAAGATCTTCGCCATCTGCAACTGCAACGTCAACGTGTGCTACGCCCTGCGCACCTCGCAGCTGTTCAACACGCCCAATCTTTCGCGCTCGGCCTATGTCGCCAAGGTCGAGAAGGACAAGTGTGTGGCCTGCGGTCGCTGCGTTGAAGTGTGCCCGGCCGGCGCTGCCAAGCTCGGCCAGAAGCTCTGCAGCAAAAAGGCCGGCGGACAGGTGCCCGAGTATCCGCGCCAGGAGCTGCCCGATGCCACCAAGTGGGACCACACCAAGTGGTCGCCCAACTACCGCAACGATAACCGTATCGAGACGCACGAGTCCGGCACCGCGCCCTGCAAGACGGCTTGCCCCGCGCACGTTGCCGTTCAGGGCTATCTGAAGCTTGCGGCACAGGGCCGCTATGACGAGGCGCTGGCGCTCATCAAGCGCGAGAACCCGCTGCCCGCTATCTGCGGCCGCGTGTGCAACCGCCGCTGCGAGGATGCTTGCACCCGCGGCCGTGTGGACGCCGCCGTGGCTATCGACGAGGTCAAGAAGTTTATCGCCCAGCGCGATCTTGATGCCGCGACTCGCTATGTCCCGCCCGTGGTGACGCCGACGCGTGCTGGCGGCTTCGATCAGAAGATCGCCATCATCGGTGCCGGTCCGGCCGGTCTGTCCTGTGCCTTCTATCTGGCCGAGAAGGGCTACAAGCCCGTCGTGTTCGAGAAGAACGAGCGCCCGGGCGGCATGCTCACCTATGGCATTCCCAGCTTTAAGCTGGAGAAGGACGTTATCGAGGCAGAGGTCGAGATCATTCGCCTGATGGGCGCCGAGTTCCGCTATGGCGTGGAGGTCGGTCGCGATGTGACGCTCGACGAGCTGCGCGAGCAGGGCTTTAAGGCCTTTTATGTTGCCATTGGCTGCCAGGGCGGCCACCTCGCCGGTATTCCGGGTGAGGATGCCGAGGACGTGACCGTGGCCGTCGACTTCTTGCGCGAGGTCAACAGTGGCAAGATCGACGCGCTGCCCGGCCGCACCATCGTGGTGGGCGGCGGCAACGTGGCTATCGACGTCGCGCGCAACGCCTGCCGTCTGGGCTCCGAGCACGTTGAGATGTTCTGCCTGGAGAGCGAGGCCCAGATGCCCGCCAGCGAGGAGGAGCGTCGCGAGGCCGTTGAGGACGGCGCCCACATCAGCTGCGGCTGGGGTCCCAAGGAGGTTCACCTGGACGAGACCGGTCGTGTGTGCGGTATCACCTTCAAGCGCTGCACGCGTGTCTTTGACGACGAGGGCCGTTTTGCGCCCGAGTACGACGAGAACGATCTGCGCCGTGTCGATGCCGACCGTGTCGTCATGTCGATTGGCCAGTCCATTGTGTGGGGCGATCTGCTGGCTGGCTCCAAGGTGGAGCTTGGCCGCGGCCAGGGCGCCCTTGCCGATCCTCAGACCTATCAGACCGCCGAGCCCGACATCTTTGTAGGCGGCGACGTCTACACCGGTCCGAGCTTTGCCATCGATGCCATCGCCGCCGGTCACGAGGCCGCCGTGTCCATCCATCGCTTTGTGCAGCCGGGCTCCACGCTCACCATCGGCCGCAATCAACGCCGCTACATCGCGCTCGACCGCGACGATGTCGTGGTCGAGAGCTACGACAGCGCGAGCCGCGAGGTGGCGCATGTCGACCGCGAGCGCGAGAAGGCCGCGCCGTTTAGCGAGTACGTCGAGACCTTTACCGAAGAGCAGGTGCGCGCCGAGACCGCCCGCTGCCTGGGTTGCGGTGCCTCGATCGTCGACCCCAACAAGTGCATCGGCTGCGGTCTGTGCACTACCAAGTGCGCGTTCGATGCCATCCACCTGGATCGCGATCGCCCCGAGTGCTCCACGATGGTCAAATACGAGCAAAAGCTCCCAAGCCTGGGCAAGTATGCTTTGAAACGCGCCATCAAGATTAAGTTCGGTCGTAAATAGGTAACCATGGCGGGTAGGGGGACGGCGCAGACTAGATTTCGCCGTCCCCTTGCTTTGAGTTTGCATCGCATCAACCGTTGTTGAAAGGTTTCTACCTTGCACGAATTGGGAATCGTTTATCACATCATTCGCGATGTTGAGAACGTGGCGCGCGCCAATGGCGTGAGTCGCGTTTCGAGCGTCACGCTGCTGCTGGGCGAGGTCTCGGGCGTCGTTCCCGACTTGCTGCTCGACGCTTGGCGCTGGGCGGCAGATAAAAAGTCCATCACCGAGGATGCGGAGCTTATTGTGGAGCCCGTCGAGGCCGTGACACATTGCGAGGCGTGCGGCCGCGACTATTCGACAGTCGAGCACGGCAAGACCTGCCCCCATTGCGGCAGCGGCGAAACATACCTGCTGCAGGGCCAGGAGGTCATGATCAAGCAGATCGAGACCCCCGACGAGGACCCGGCAGGCGCTGCCCCCGATGGCCCTTCCGACGCTCCCGACGCCGTCGACGCCGCCAACCCCCTCCACATCGCCTAACTTGGTTGTTGGGGACGTTCTTAAACGACTAGTCGTTTAAGAACGTCCTCAATGACTACTTGCGCTAGAGCATAAGTCACGCTAATAGTCAAGTTATGTCTGTTTAAACAAAATAGCGGCAGTACAAGCGCATTCACGCTTGCCTAAAATCGATATTAATGAACAGCCTGTTTGTATCTGTAAAATGCATGGCTTGATGTGCGACGCCTTGACGTGTAATGAGTCAAAAAGCAATAAAGTAATCAACTTGTAACAAACCTAGACGTTTAAACAAATAAACCAACCTTTTGCGAATTTAGCTATAATTCCACAAACCAAACAGGTATACTTCCTTAATGTCGTGTAGGAAATACGTAGACAAAAAGGAGGTTATGTGATGGTAAGTATTGTTCTTGCTAGCCACGGGGACTTGGCTGCTGGAATCAAGCAGACGGGCTCGATGGTCTTTGGCGATCAGCCGTCTGTAGCCGTGGTCTCGCTCGAGCCGAGCATGGGCCCCGACGACTTCCGTGCCAAGGTCGAGGAAGCAGTCGCTTCCTTCGAGGACCAGGAGCAGGTGCTCTTCCTCGTTGATCTGTGGGGCGGCACGCCGTTCAACCAGATCAGCGGGCTCATCGAGGGCCACGATTCCTGGGCTATCGTCACCGGTGTCAACCTGCCTATGCTCATCGAGGCATATTCGCAGCGCTTTGACGCAAAGAACACTGCACATGCGATCGCAAAACATCTCGTGACTGAGGCCAAGGCTGGCGTGCGCGTCAAGCCCGAGTCTCTGGAGCCCGAGGAGAAGAAGCCGGCTGCGGCCGCTGCTGCTCCTGCAGGCGCCATCCCTCCGGGAACGGTCATCGGCGACGGGCACATCAAGATTGCCCACGTCCGTATCGACACCCGTCTGCTGCATGGTCAGGTGGCCACCACGTGGACCAAGCAGATCAACCCCAACCGCATCATTGTGGTTTCCGACGGCGTTGCTCACGACGAGCTCCGCAAGACCATGATCGAGCAGGCTGCCCCTCCGGGAGTCCATGCCAACGTCGTGCCCATCAAGAAGATGGCCGAGGTCGTCAAGGACACGCGCTTTGGTGACACCAAGGCCATGCTGCTCTTTGAGAACCCGCAGGATCTGCTCAAGGCCATCGAGGCCGGCGTCGACATCAAGGAAGTCAACATCGGCTCCATGGCTCACTCCAAGGGCAAGGTCGTCGTCACCAACGCCGTCGCTATGGGCGATGACGATGTCAAGACTCTCGAGGCCCTCAAGGCCAAGGGCGTCAAGTTCGAGGTCCGCAAGGTTCCTTCGGATTCCTCCGAGGATCTCGACGCCATGTTGAAGAAAGCTAAGGCCGAACTGGCCGCTCAAGCATAGTAAAGGAGGGTCCGATACATGTCTGCAATCACTATTCTGCTTGTTGCGATTGTCGCGTTGCTTGCCGGTATGGAAGGCATTCTGGATGAGTTCCAGTTCCATCAGCCGCTCGTGGCATGCACGCTTATCGGTCTCGTAACCGGTCATCTTCAGGAGGGCATCCTCCTGGGCGGTTCGCTCCAGATGATGGCCCTTGGCTGGGCTAACGTCGGCGCCGCCGTCGCGCCTGACGCCGCTCTGGCCTCGGTCGCCTCTTCGATCATCATGGTGCTCGCCCTCAACGGCGGCGCTACCGATCCGTCGAAGGCCGTTACCGCCGCTATCGCCGTCGCTGTCCCGCTGTCGGTCGCTGGTCTGTTCCTGACCATGATCTGCCGTACCCTGGCTACCGCTATCGCTCACGCCATGGACGGTTGCGCCGAGAAGGGCGACTTCGCCGGCATCGAGCGTTGGCAGTACATTGCCATCCTTATGCAGGGCCTTCGTATCGCCATCCCGGCAGTGCTTCTGTGCATCATCCCGGCCGAGGCAGTTACCAACGCGCTTAACGCTATGCCCGACTGGCTGTCCGGCGGCATGGCTGTCGGCGGCGGCATGGTCGCTTCCGTCGGTTACGCCATGGTCATCAACATGATGGCCACCAAGGAGACCTGGCCGTTCTTCATCCTCGGCTTTGTCCTTGCTGCCATCCCTCAGCTCACGCTGATCGCCCTTGGTCTCATCGGCATCTCCCTTGCCCTCATCTACCTTGGCCTTAAGGATCTGGCCAAGCAGGGTGGCGGCATGGGCGGTGGCTCCGGCGACCCGCTCGGCGATATTCTGAACGATTACGAGTAGGAGGGGAGTGATACATATGGCAGAGAACAAGATTCAGCTCACCAAGGCTGACCGCAAGAAGGTTTGCTTCCGTCATCAGTTCCTTCAGGGCTCGTGGAACTACGAGCGTATGCAGAATGGCGGCTGGTGCTTCGCAATGATCCCTGCGATCAAGAAGCTCTACACCAGCAAGGATGACCAGATTGCCGCTCTTAAGCGCCACCTGGAGTTCTATAACACCCACCCCTATGTTTCCGCCCCCGTCATTGGCGTTACCCTCGCTCTCGAGGAGGAGCGCGCCAACGGTGCACCGATTGACGACGTCGCCATCCAGGGCGTCAAGGTCGGTATGATGGGCCCGCTCGCCGGCGTCGGCGACCCCGCCTTCTGGTTCACCCTTCGCCCGATTCTGGGCGCTCTGGGCGCTTCCATGGCCCTGTCCGGTAGCATCGCCGGTCCGCTGCTGTTCTTCTTCGCGTGGAACATCATCCGTTACGCTTTCCTATGGTACACGCAGGAGTTTGGCTACAAGGTCGGCTCCTCCATCGCCAAGGACCTCTCCGGCGGTCTGATGGGCAAGGTCACCGAGGGTGCTTCCATCCTGGGTATGTTCATCATCGGCGCCCTGGTCGAGCGCTGGGTGTCCATCTCCTTCACCCCGGTCGTCTCCAAGGTCACGCAGTCTGCTGGCGCCTTTATCGACTGGGCTAACCTGCCCTCCGGTTCTGAGGGTGTCAAGGAAGCACTGACGATGTATAACTCCATCGGTGCTAACGCCCTTGATCAGGTGAAGGTCACCACGCTTCAGGCTAACCTCGATCAGCTCATCCCCGGCCTTGCCGCCGTGTGCCTGACCCTGCTGGTCTGCAAGCTCCTCAAGAAGAAGGTCAGCCCGATCGTCATCATCCTGGCTCTCTTCGCCGTCGGCATCATCGGTCGCGTCTGCGGCTTCATGTAAGCACGCTTCGGCTTAAGACCGAGAGTTGCTAGGCAAGGGCTTTTGAGCCATTGAAACGGACCGCACCCGGTGGGTACACTGGATGCGGTCCGATTGTTTTATTTGGAGGGCGAGGCGCGCATGGCGCAATCTCAGAACAGCACGGTCGATCTGGCAACGCCGGCAACCTGCCTGATGGGGCTTACCAGTCACGGTAACGTAATGGTGGGCAATAAGGCGTTTGAGTACTATAACGAGCGCAATCCCGAGGATTATATTCAAATCCCGTGGGACGAGGTCGACTATATTGCCGCCGAGGTTTTACGCGGCACCAAGAAGATCACGCGTTTTGCCATCTTCACCAAGGACAACGGTCACTTTACGTTTTCGACGCGCGACGACAAAGAGACGCTTCGTGCGGTCCGCAAGTACGTCGACGAGGACAAGCTCGTGCGCTCGCCCGACTTTATCGATGTGACCGCCAAGGGCGCCAAGAGCATCCCCGGTGTCATCAAGAACCTCTTTCACAAAGGCAACTAGCTCCTCATAAGTTGCGGTGGAATAGTTCCTAAATGCGGCTTTAGATGCTTTAGGCAGGAACTATTCCACCGCAACTTCGAAGTCTGGTCATACGACGTATTGCGATGCAGCAAATCTGCTACACTAGTACAACATGCCTCCGTAGCTCAGGGGATAGAGCACCGCTCTCCTAAAGCGGGTGTCGACGGTTCGAATCCGCCCGGGGGCACCAGAGATTTGCCGAGCCCGGTACCACCACGGTGCCGGGCTCTTCTGGTCTAAGGGCCGGATTCGGGCCGTCGACACCCGCGTCACCAATTTCCCCGCGGGGGGAGTTTTCGAATCCGCCCGGGGGCACCAGGGAATATGACGGCGTCGCGAGAGCGGCGCCGTTTCTGGTTTGTGGGGGCCGCCGGCGGATTCGGGCCGTCGACACCCGCGTCACCAATTTCCCCGCGGGGGGAGTTTTCGAATCCGCCCGGGGGCACCAGGGAATATGACGGCGTCGCGAGAGCGGCGCCGTTTCTGGTTTGTGGGGGCCGC